>NZ_AP024586.1 GCF_018323885.1 Citrobacter amalonaticus
CCCGACAGGCAGTCCCCCTGACAGACCTCCTGAGTTTCCAGATGCCAGCACTAACAGCCAGCGGCACCACGTCTCTTGGCGAAGCACTTACCCTCACGGCCAGCTCCATTGCCAAAGAAGTACAGAAAACGACGGCTGACACTAAAGGTGACTGGCGTCCCCTTGTATTCCTGATGACGGATGGAAGTCCGAATGATGACTGGCGTAAAGGCCTGAATGACTTTAAAGCGGCCAGAACCGGCGTTGTTGTGGCATGTGCAGCCGGGCATGATGCCGATACCAGCGTCCTCAAAGAAATCACTGAAATCGTGGTTCAGCTCGATACAGCTGACAGTTCGACGATTAAAGCTTTCTTTAAATGGGTCAGTGCGAGCATTTCGGTAGGCAGTCAGAAAGTGGAGTCCAGCAAAAAAGAAGTGATCGGTCTTGAAGACCTGCCACCGCCGCCGCCAGAAGTAAATGTGGTCTTATAATTTTATTGATTAAGGGGATGTCATGTCTGTCAGTCTGAGCAAAGGCCAGGGCGTAAGCCTGAAAAAAAATGAATACGATCTCTCGTCCGTTACTATCGGCCTCGGTTGGGATATTAATGAGGAAAAGAAAGGTTTCCTCGGCGGGATCTTTGGTAAAAAAGAAGAAGAATACGACCTTGATGTGATCGCTTTCCTGTGTAATTCAGCCGGAAAGGTGACCGATCTCGGCAATGTGGAAAATGGTAAACCAACGCTTGTGAATGGCGATATCATCTTTTTCAACAGCCTTCGCCATAAGTCAGGCAATATCTGGCTGACGGGCGATAACCGAACCGGAGCCGGTGACGGTGACGATGAGCAAATTATTGTGCGCCTGAATTCCCTTGACGCTCAGTACGAGAAAATTGTGTTCATCGTTCAGATCTACAATGGTGAAAAGCTCCAGCAGCACTTTGGTAAAGTTCAGAATGCCTTCATCCGGGCAGTAGATGCCCGTAATATTGAAATGGCACGATTCGATCTTTCTGGCGGCCCCGCCTTCGCCAGCCAGCGCTCCATGGTCTTTGCCGAGCTGATACGCGAGGCTACAGGCTGGAAACTCAGGGCAATTGGTGAGCCTTCAGAATCAGATTCGTTTGTCTCGCACCTGAGGAATTACATGTGATGCGCCGCCTGCCTGTTTACCTTGTTATCGACACATCCGGCTCGATGCGTGGTGAGTCAATCCATTCCGTTAACGTTGGAATTCAGGCGATGCTTAGCGCTCTTCGCCAGGATCCCTACGCCCTCGAAAGCGTTCATATCTCCATTATCACCTATGACAATGAGGCGCGTGAGTTCATTCCTCTCACGCCGCTGGAAGACTTCCAGTTTTCTGACATCGTTGTGCCAAGCGCAGGCGGGACGTTCACCGGTGCTGCCCTTGAATGTCTGATGCAGTGTGTTGAACGGGATGTGCGTCGCTCAGATGGTGATACCAAAGGAGACTGGCGTCCTCTGGTATTCCTGATGACTGATGGAACCCCTTCTGATGCCCTGGCGTACGGTGAAGCGGTAAAAGCGATTCGCGGCCGGGGATTCGGATCCATCATTGCCTGCGCCGTTGGTCCTAAAGCAGGCCATGAGCACTTAAAACAGCTCACCGATAAGGTTGTGTCTCTGGAGACGCTAGATTCAACCGCGTTTGCAGGTTTCTTTAAATGGGTATCGGCCAGCGTGTCTTCCGGCAGCACAAGCGCGGGGATCAATAACGGAACTGATACCCTTCCCCCTCCTCCACCAGAAATCCAGCTGGTGCTCTGACAGACAGAAAGGTGCTGCTTTCCGGGCAGCACCTTTCTGTACAGCAACGTTTTCTGCTGGCCGTACCAGCCGTACGAGGAAAATTATGAGACGCCTTCCCGTGTTTTTTGTCCTGGACTGTTCAGAGTCCATGATTGGTGAAAACCTGAAAAAAATGACTGATGGTCTGCAAATGATCGTCGGAGATTTAAGAAAGGATCCACACGCACTTGAAACAGCCTGGGTTTCGGTAATCGCATTTGCCGGTGTAGCCCGTACGATTGTACCTCTTCACGAAATTGCCTCGTTCTACCCTCCCCGCCTTCCCGTTGGCGGCGGTACGAGCCTTGGGGCCGCATTGCGTGAGCTGACCGTACAAATTGATACCCAGGTCAGAAAAACCACTCATGAGGCTAAAGGCGACTGGAAACCCGTCGTGTACCTCCTTACCGACGGACGTCCGACTGACGACACAACCGCAGAAGTGAAGCGCTGGAAGGATCACTACGCGAGTAAAGTGAATCTCATTGCCGTTGGCCTGGGGCCGTCAGCGGACCTGAATATCCTGCGGCAACTGACAGAGAATGTCATGCTGTTCACCGAGTCTCAGGAAGGGGACTTTACCCGCTTCATCAAATGGATCACGGCCTCGGTTACGGCGCACAGCCGCAGCGTCGGGGACGACAAACAACCTGAGCTCAGCCAGACTGAATACATAGTCCGGCTGGCCAAGGACGAGCCAGTAAAAGCGTACGACGAAAACTGCGTTACGCTTACCGGCCGTTGCAGCAAGACCCGTCGTCCGTATCTGATGAAGTATGAGCGGCCACCAGCAAGGGTTTCCGGGCTCGATTTCAGCCTGAACCTGAACAGCTTTAATATTGCCGGATGCTATCCCATCGATGAGGACTATTTTGCATGGTCAGATGCCACCGCTACCGGTTTGCAGGTAAACACCAGCGAACTGCATGGCGTACCGGGTTGCCCTCACTGCGGTAATGCCAGTGCGTTTGCCCTGTGCTCATGCGGAAAATTGCTGTGCATTGACGGCCCGGATGACGTTATCTGCCCGTGGTGTGAAACAGGCCTGTCATTCAGCAATGATGGCGGAAACACTAACTTCGACGTAAACAGAGGAAGAGGTTGATGTCGCAAGATGCTTCACTTAAAGAGAAGATTATCCGCTTAGTTCTGTCTGAGCTGGGCCACCCTGTAGAAGGTGAGCGGCTTTTTCTTCTATCGCAGGACCCATCCCTTACCGAAGAGATTATGCGGCTTAAAAAGCGGATTGAGAGCCTTGCACAGGGTTTATCTGCGCGGGTTAGCGAAGATGATAACGACGCAGAGATTGCCGCCTCGTCAGCTTCCAGTCTTTCCGATCAGCAACAAACGGTCGTAAGTGTTGGTGATAACCCGGGCATTGACGCTACCGATACACCAGAACTGCAACCCCTGCCAGAAAATGAGCCTCATCCTCCGTTCTGGAAGCTGATGCCTTATTACGAATTTGATAAACCAGCACAGAGAGAAGACGAAAACCTGTCTTCCCTGGTTTTAAAACCCGGGCAGATACCGACAGGCCAACAGCGGGCCAGCTTAGCAGTGCCACCTGCCGTTCCCCCGAGAGCTAAAATAACGATCCCCAACGCCCGCGCAGGCGAACGTTTCTCTTCGCCGGTTGCTATCGTTCTGGGTGAGGGCCAGCAGGCTACTGTCAGGGACGTTGTCTTTCCCCGGAACATTGGCCTGTCCTTTGACAAAGAACAGGAGTTGCTGACAGGTACGCCCACCGAAAGCGGCGATATAGAGCTTTCAGTAATCTGGTCATGCGCGTCGCACGACGAATGTGAAACAAAACAGCTATTTATAATCAATCCCGATCCGAGAAGCCTGTGGAAGGTGGTAGAGCCACCAGCAGACGCTCCCTACCCTAAGTCCCATCTGGACGCTGCTGGCCTGGTCAGGGGTGATATACGTATTGCTGCCGCCAGTCGCCGGGGACGCTCTCATGAGCATGCCGGGAGCTTCAGAGATGACGACTTCTACATCAACCACTGCCAGGAAACAGGATGGTCTGTCATGCTGGTCGCAGACGGAGCCGGTAGTGCGGTAAATTCCCGGGAAGGCTCCCGGATTGCAGTCAAAACGGCTGGCGATTACCTTTTAAATCAGCTCAGTGGTGTGAAAGGCGTCCATTTAAAGCAGCACATCACGGCGTGGGAAGGGAGCGATCAGCAGGCAACAATAAACGCCATGCTTCATCATTTCAAACAGGCAGCTACGCTCGCGGTCAACAGTATCCAGAACGAAGCCATTTGTGCAGAACAACCTGTGAAATCCTATTCAACAACCCTTCTGGCAACTGTAGCGCTACGAACTAATAACGAGCTGTTTGCGGCTGCATTCTGGCTTGGTGATGGTGCGATAGGTGCATACAGCCCTTCCGGTAAAGTCAGGATACTGGGAAATCCCGATAGCGGAGAATACGCAGGACAAACCCGTTTCCTTGACCAGAGCATTATCGCAGACCCCTCGTTTAGCGGCCGCATCAGCGTGGGTAAATGGAATGATGTATCTCACTTGATCCTCATGACAGACGGCGTATCAGACCCTCTGTTTGAGACGGATAACGGGCTTCGCAGTGACGAAAAATGGACCCGTCTCGTTGATGAGCTCAACCCTGTCCTTACAGACGCCAGTATTGCGCCTGAGAGGTTAGGCGACTGGCTTAACTTTTTCTCCACAGGGAACCATGATGACCGCACTATTGCGGTGTTGTGGTAAGGGATACGCTTTTCGGTGATCAATATGGCAAATATCGTTACGTGCAAAACAAAGGACGGCGAAACAGTCCAGTATGTTGACGAGGTAATTGGTTCGGGCTCGATGAAGGATGTTTACTTCTCGCCTGATAAATCATACGTCGTCGCTTTTTATCATAAACCGCAGAACGAGCAGGCCCGGGATCGGATTGATATGATCACCGGACGCTACAGGCAAAACATTTTTGGCCAGTCCGGAGGTGAATACTGGAAGGACCTGTTTTGCTGGCCGACCCATGTTGTTGAGCATGGGGATAAAATCGGCATCGTGGTTCCAACCTACAAAAGCTACTTTTTCTTTAAATACGGCTCTAAAAACGATGATTTCCTTGGCATAAAAGGTCGTGAAAAGGAAGGCAAATGGTTTGCCAGCGCCAGCAACCAGAATAAATTTCTCGATCCACGTGAACGAGGCAATACGCTTACCTATCTCAAGGTCTGTCTGCTGCTAACAAGAGCCGTCAGAAGGATGCATGCGGCAGGTCTCTGTCACAGCGATCTAAGCTATAAAAACGTGCTTATCGATCCAGAAATGGGACATGCCTGCATCATTGACGTAGACGGCCTGGTTGTCCCTGGAAAGTATCCTCCCGACGTCGTGGGCACCCCGGATTTTATCGCTCCGGAAGTGGTGAAAACCAGCCATCTTTCCAAAGAGGATCCGAACCGCGTATTGCCAAGCATTACTACTGACCGTCATGCGCTGTCGGTGCTTATCTACATGTATCTGTTCTTCCGTCATCCGCTACGTGGCGGAAAAATACATGACATGTCGGATGAAGTACGTGATGAGACCTTATCTATGGGTGAGAAGGCACTCTTCATTGAACATCCGACAGACAAAAGCAATGCAGTCAAAGTCAGTCAGCTATCCTCCTTTTCACTGCCCTGGGCTGACCCGGAGAAAATTCCTTACACCATCATGGGCCCTTACCTGACGCCTTTGTTTGAACGCGCCTTTATTGATGGCTTACACGATGCCACTAAACGCCCGACCGCTGATGAGTGGGAAAGTGCCCTGGTTAAAACAGTCGATCTGATACAGCCCTGCCAGAACAAGGCGTGTGAACAGAAATGGTACGTTTTCTCAGGTAAGACAAAGCCGGTTTGCCCCTACTGCGGTACGCCATACAAGGGTAAATTACCGGTTCTAAATTTATATTCATCCCGAAAGGAAGGCAGTTATCGTCCTGACGATCACCGGTTGATGGTGTGGAGCGGGCAGTCAATCTATGCGTGGCATGTGAATCGCCTCATTGCGCCAAATGAGCGCACAACCGATGCACAAAGGAAACGAGTTGGGTATTTTGTTTTCCATAACGATCAGTGGTGGTTAGTAAATGAAGGCATAAATGGGCTTATGTCATTACCGGATAAACGACAGATTGCCATTGGTGAAAAAATTGAACTGACGAATAACGCTCAGTTTGTTCTGTCAAAGGAGGAAGGCGGCAGGCTAGTCGTCGTTCAGTTAGTAGAAAACTAACGGAGGCCCATAGCGACTGAAACCTTCTGGCAGCATACTGAACCTGTTTAATAAATCACTATATTAAGCTGTGTCAAATTTAAGCTGCCAGAAAAACTGACTGTCTGTGCCGATATGCGGTACACCGCCTGCGGCAAGGGTTTAATGGTCAAAGCCCAAGATATTTATAAAAGTGAATAGTTTTAAGGCTCTCCCCTGCCGCTCTCCTTTACTGTGTTATGGTTTTTAACATCTGATTAATGACTTGCGTTCGGCTAGTCGCAGTTTTGGCCCCCGATAAATATTACCAGTCCCTCACTGATCTGAAGCGCCCCAGGTCAATCTGATCATCGGCAAGAATGGAAAGATTAATTACCGTGGCGTCTACTGGAAAGAGGGCCTGGGTCAGCGGCTCTAGACTCTGCTCGTTATAGGACAACCCACACAGTGAAGGACTGAAAGATAGGCCTCTCTGATTTTGTCCGCGTCTGGTTGTCCATCATGTTAAAGTAATCCAGACCGTCACTGGTGAAGCGTTCCTCAACGATACTTTCCAGTACAGTTCTCATTTGAGATCGTATTGAAAAGTGGCAGCACGGCCGCGTAAAAGTTTCGCAAGAAAACCCACCTCAATCTTCATATGCCAGCCGCCATTCTAAGGCTTCTACAGCAGGAACAGTTTCGCCTGATGCCATGACAAGGGATGGCCATCTTTCATTTGGGTCAAACCCATAGCGGAATTCCTCTTCTGCGATTTGTGAAATTGGCAGGCCGCAATATTGGATGTTAATCAGGGTCGCTAGGCTTTTAAGTTCTTCTTAAATCGAATTACGCATATGGTTTAAGTACTTTGCATGCCATCATCCCAATATATGAATGAGGCAGGTCAACACCCTCATGAACCTTACCATCCTGGACAGACCTGACCTACCCTCATGCAACACTGTCACCCTGACTGGCGCCCGCGTGATTCGAGGAGATAACGAGAAAACTAAGAGATACCGTTTTGAGGACCGGCGGTAAAGTCAAAATCAGGCGAAGCCTGATAGCACCCATAGGCCTCGCAGGGACTACTGGGATGATGGCATGCAACTTACTGGACATACCCCGGGTACTTTGCTGGTTTACCCCCGGGTTTGCATCGAATACCGCACCCGGAAGTGCTGGTTGCCGTCAGCCAGAAACTGCAGGAGCAGCAGGAAGCACGGCAGCAGCTGCAGTTTGCTGTCAGGGTCATGGATAACCAGGCAGCACTACTGAACGACGCGGATACGCCGGCCTTCGGGCCGGAGAATGCAAAGGTTGCCGTCATCGAGTTCTTTGATTACCAGTGCATTCATTGCAGCTCGGTGGCACCAGAGCTGGAAAAAGTCATGAAGACCCACACGGACGTGCGCTACGTCTTTAAGGAGTGGCCAATTTTTGCCGATCGCTGGGAAAACTCGCAGACGGCCGCCGGACGCGGCCTTTCGGTCTGGAAACAGAAGGGAGCGGAGGCGTATGTCACGTACCACAACGCGATTTATGCTACCGGCAATAATGAAGGCGAGCTGACAAAAGAGAACATCGATCGGGCCGCTGCGAAAACCGGCTGGCACGATGCCGGCAAAGAGAATTTTACCCCGACGCTTGAGAAAAATGACGCACTGGCCAGAACGCTGGGACTGACCGGCACACCAGGCATCGTTGTCATGCCTGTAACGGGCGCCACGCCAAAAAACATCACGGTGTTACCGGGTGCATTACCCGCAGAGCGGCTGGAAGCCGCCATTAAGAAAGCCTCAGCATCGAAATAAGTCAATGACCTCAGCAGTTTCCCGCCAGAAACTGCCTTTCAGGTTCCGTGCGTAACTGCCCTCTTCCCGTTCCGTTCTCCTGCGCTTCCTCGATCAGACCTGCCGGCCTGATACTGTGGCGAGCGCTGCCATTTGAAAGACACTGATGGCAACCACCAGGCGAACAATGGGACTAATCTGGTCTAACATCTGGAAAAATGGCTGCCGAGAAGGTAGTATTCGGTTCGTCAGCGATCGTCTTGTGGTGGGACAGATTGTTGATTCAGATTACTTTTGCGACCTAACTCAAACTAAAGGTTTGACTGCTTTGTGGTGAGGCAGGCGGGTGGTAATAGATGGTTTACGGAAGAAATGCGGACTTCCGGAAACAAACAAGGATTGGGCGTGTCCAGTAAAACGCTCAGGAGCAGGCAACGGTGATTTTCCGGAGTCTGAATGCACAAACCCCCCGAAATCTGCATGAAACTTGGCGGAATCTTCAGATATCAGGGGGTCCAAAAGCAGGCGCGATGCCTGTGAAGGATTATAACGCATGCACCATAGAAAACAACACCCGGCCGCCATAAGAACAGGCCGCCGTGAATGACAAACAAAAATCTGTCCACTGGTCTGAACTGCCGGCCGATGAGTTAACGCGTTTCTGGCAGGATGTTGATGCCGGCACGCAGGATAATTTCCTCACCGAACCCGTTAAAAAACGGACCCGCCGCACGCGCGGCAACCATTCCACGCGATCAAAGTGTGAATTTCCAGTCTGGTTTCGCCCGGCGCATTATAAAAAGCTCTCCGGGGAACTGGGCCATGCCTACAACCGTCTCGTGATGTTTGACAGGACGACGGGGAAGACCCGTCTTCGTGTTCACGTCTCGCGTCACCCCCTCTTTGTTACCGGTCGTCGGAAAGCCGGGCGTAAATACGGTTTCCGTCCTGAACGCCAGCGCCTCATCGATGCCCTCTGGCCCCTGCTCATCAGTTTCTGCGACGCCGGTAAGCACACGGTTGGCATGTGTATCTCTCGGCTGGCGAAAGAGCTGAGCGCGAAAGACGCTCAGGGCAACGTCATAGCGGAAACAGCGGTGACGGTGTCACGCCTGTCACGCCTTATTGAAGAGCAGGTGCGCTTTGGCGTCCTGGGCCTGGCTGAAGAACGCATCTGGGATCGTGAATCACGCTCCTGGCTCCCGGTTTATGTCTATATCACGCCCGCCGGGTTTCAGATGCTGGGCGTCAATATGGACGAACTGCTGAAGGAGCAGGAAGAGAAGCTGCGTCTCAGCGCCGAGCGTGAACGGCTGATCCGTGAAGGTGTGATGAACGAACACGATGCCATTACGCCGTATAAGGCACGTCAGTGCTGGTCCGGTCAGAAGCGTCGGGACGCCCTTTCTTACCGCCGTAAGAAAGGGGCTGAACGCAAGCGAGCCAACAACCTGATCAAGCTGCCGGCAGACGAACGTCTTCACGTCATGGAAAAATGGGTCTTCAAGACCCTTTCTCATGATGAAGCGTACTGGTGTACGCCAGAACGGCTGACACAGCTGGCGGTGCAGCATCTGTACCAGCTGGATCTGGCTCTGACGCCGCCTGATTAGTCACGACACACATTTCTGAGCACCCTCTTTTCACATGCCCCTTACCGGGGCTTTTCGTGCTGCTTTCCTTCCGCAAAATCGTGCATTTTTTGTTCCAGCCGCACTGCCAGTCCGGATATCCGGATGCGAATTCCCTCATTCCGGTGAAATCGGACGTCGATCATTCACGTTTTCCACAAAAATCCGCAAAGGGATAAACGGTTTTTTTCGCACCGGAGAAACATCAAACCCGCAAAATTTTCTAACCCCCTTTTTTTATCGCTCTGTTCATTTCATTCCAGAGTGGATCTTTATCTTCCGCCACTCTGTGGATAACCAATAATGCCTTCGCATGCAGCGGCCTGACGGCCGCGCGCTCAGAGAAAATCCAGGCTTCCTCCCGTCGCACGCGCCGGGCCCCTCAGAGCGACAATCTGTCATCCAGCTCAGCCCCGCCCCTGCAAAACCGCCGCCGCCCCGGCCCGAAGGGCCGGAACAGCATCGCTTTACGAGGGATGTTGTAACTAGATTGGGTGTCGCTGCAGGAAAGTCGCGGTGGGTTCTGCGTACACGCTCGTAAGCGCCTGACGGCGCTAACGCGGAGATACAGCCCGACGGCGGCCGGAGGCCTTGCCGGGCTCACTCCGGACGCGCACATAAGATAAACAGACAGCGGTAAGCGGGTATGGCTTAACAGGGTGAGGGGCTGGTAAGGCAGAAACTATCAATGCCCAGCGGCTTACGCCGGTCACGGCGACCCTTATCCGCAGAGCCAGGTGTAACAGTTTCTGTCGCCTTTATGCCCTCACGGGCATCCAGACGCTGAGCAGAAGCCCTGCCAGTAACAGGTGACCGGCATAGGCGATGTAAAAGAAGTGACGCGGCATGAAGCGCCGGCCATCGTCTTCGGTGTACTGCTGAACCACCTTTATGGCCAGTACGGGCAGCAACAGCGTCGGTAGCGTGGCAAACAGGAGGGTCTCCACCGGCAACGCCAGCAGATGTGAAATACCGTTGAGACAGGCCAGCGAGATGATGGCCAGAAATCCGGCGGAGCGACGCCAGCCAGGGGAAACGGGCGCACTGGCGACGGCCAGTGAACAGGCCAGCATCAGTCCCGGCAGACCGAAGCTTCCGGGCGTCAGCGGAATGACCAGAACGGCCAGCAATAACAGGCCCTTCAGCAGGCCTTTTGTTCCGTAACGGTGATGGAGTGCCAGCAGCTGCGTCACGCCGGCAAACACAAACAGAATGTTCAGGGCATACACGGGCAGCTGGTGACGGAACGCCAGCATGAACGCGGGCTGCGTTACCATCGCCCACATCCACAGGCGATTTGCGCGATGCTGCAGGCGTCCGGGGCTGCCGTGCACGTTCATCGCCCAGATAAGCGTGAACAGGGGGAAGGCCATCCGGCCAAGCGCATACATCAGGGGACTGAGCGGGTGTATGAACAGCGTATTGATGTGATCGACGAACATGGCCAGAAGTGCCAGTACCTTCACCCAGTCCAGGGCGGCAGGGCTGAGTCGGGCCGGGAACAGATACAGATGACGCTCCGGGATGGACAGAATCACGATCTTTTGTCTCCTGACGGCAGGCACCGAGAAGCCAGGTCTGTACCCAGAGCCAGAACGCCTTGCCGGTCCGGTTAGTGACGCTGACTTTCAGCTTCTCGATTATCTTGCGTGCCGCAAATTCAGATTTATCACGGAAAATCCGCATGCAGCCCGCTGAGTCTTTATTCTGAATACAGATACTTAAAATATGAAAATCGTTCATAACCATTCCTTACTGACATTATTATTATCGGCAGTAAGGTGGATTTATTTAGGTTAGGCATTAATTTAATCTGGCTGCTGAATGAGCGTGCCGCCCGGTTATACGTAAACTAAAGAATATATACATCCGTCCTGATGAATATTATTTAAAGCAAAAATAACAAGGATAAATCCAGCAGGGCGCAGCAAGGAAGCCCGGACCAGATGAGGGTCGCAAGGCTAAGCCGAAAGGCATGTGCCACCCATACAGGAGGTGCTGGCACTGCGTGTTCTGGCAACTCACAGCAACGTAACCAACAGTGAATATAAAATTTCCAGACTGACGGGAGCGGAGAACTTTCGTTCAAACGGCCTACCCAAAAGATTGTTATTTTCACAAACCATCAATATTCATTAAACGCTATTGATAACAGGATAGTTATTATATCAACACACAGCTGGCATGACAGATATTTCATCCAACAGACTGAACTTTATTTTCGCACTGAAGCAGTCTTACAGCTAAACTGATATTTAGCCCCGTCATATTGGTATTCAGCTCTTTCATCATTCCCGCGTTCGTCACACGTATCTGACCGTTCAGTTCTCCACGCCAGGCTTTCGACGTCACAACGGTTAGCTGTTCTGAAGAGGCCAGAGCCTTACTGCCTACTCTCAAATCATTTTCGACAGCACGCAGATACACCGGGGATGCCGCAACGATAAACCGATCGAGTGGCCGTTGCTGCATCAGCGCCTGAAGTGAAGCGCAACGACGTTCCCCTGGCGGGCTGGCGGTCAGAAGCGACCACAGGGTGCGGTGAGAAAATGGCATCGAGGAAAATGTGGCCTCGTAGGGCACGACAGGATCGCTGATGTGAAGCAACCCCAGACCGGCAGACAGCACCCATAACCCGGCACCGGCAGTTTCAGCGGCCGTCACAGCCCGCTGCCAGTGCTGACCTGTGTAGAGCTCACCGGCCGTCATCGTACTACTGTTAACACCTGCCTTTCTGAGTCTCTCCATCCATATTGCGTAAGCCTTACCGGCATCGGTGCCTGACGGAAAGACGGCTTCACCGGGCAGCGCGCTTTTGCTCCGCGTGCAGGTGATTATCAGATGTGTTCTGCCGGACCCGCAGGACCGGCTCAGCGCTTTTCCGCTGTATCGTCACCGTCTGAGTGAGCGGAGCCGCTGTCATGCAGGGAAACACATGCCTGTACCGGAACACCGTCTTCCGGCGTGTGACTTTCATTAACCTGCGTGCGAACGGCCAGGCCGTACTCCTGGCAGCAGCCGAGCCACTGCGCGACCTGAAGGGGATCGCCTTCCAGACGGACCACGTCACCGGCAACGTTCCACAGCTGCAGGCAGGTCCGGCCATCGAGGCGCACCACAAAGTCGGCTCTTGTTGCCATATACCGGGTACCGCCCAGCTCCACGCTTCTGTCTTCCCGTCCGGCGGTGTCGGTCCCGTTGCCGCCAGGCAGCACAATGACCCTTTGAGCCCGCCGGCGTTCCGATTCAGCAGCCTGTTCTGCTTCAAGGAGTGGACCGGCGATCCGGAATCCGGCGTCAGTCAGCTCGACGGCCAGCTGCATGTTGGGGGCGCGCAGGGTGCGCAGCCAGCCCGCGGACTCCATGCGCCGGCAGGAGGCGCGCAGGTTTGGCCCGTACACCGGGGCGTCCCCGCCCTGCTCCAGTACCCGCTCTATATCCCGCGTCGCCACCGGTCCCGGACGTTTCGCACCGAGGGCGGCCAGCACAATCAGCACCCGCCTCTGCAACGGTGACGGACGGCGGATGTTCACCGTTGTCATGAAATCAGACCTCTTTTCCGGCTATGAGGGCTTTCAGGCGCACCAGGTCGGCCTCAACTTGTTCATTTCCGGTCACCCCCGTATATCCAACAATTGCCAGCCGGTGCCAGAAAAGCAGTAAGGCTGCGGCTTTATCCAGTTCCCGGCCGTAAAAGTAACTATCCTTGTCCAGATTGCATTTCTTAATCTCTTCTTCTGCTTCCTGGGTCAGCTGCTCATAGCTGAGTGAAAACGTCATTTCCTGATCCATCCTGTACGCTCCGTCTGATAATGTCCGGTTAAGTAAAAATCATATCTCGAATGATTATTCGCTGAATTATAAATTATCATATCAGATATGATTATGTGATTGATGATAAAAATCATACTTAATATGATTTTGTGAGCGTGCCTTGATTATCATATGCTTTGCGTGTTTTCCGCCGCGCAGATCCGAAAAGATGCTTATCCGGAATTCGTTTGCCGCACATTGATGACGCCGCTGGACAGGGTTAACATACGTCCCCAAGAACCACGTCATTTCTCGTATATCCCACAGTCGTTTTAAACGAAACGGAACCAGGCGAATCCATGAACCCCTCTTTATTAACCTTCTTCACAAAACACCTGTGCCCGGCCTGGAGCTGCCCCAGCTGTCATTCGGCTTCACTGGCTATCATGCCGGAGACCTTTCATTCAGATGCAGTCCCGGAAACAGTGGCGCGCTATCAGGAACCTGATGGCTGCCTAGAAGACATACGTCTGGTATTTTCCTGTCTGCTGAAATGTGAACGTGCCCGCTGCGGGGCGGTGGTTGCCGTCAGCGGTACGGGAGAGGTTCAGCCGGCGCATGATGAGGGTGAGATGGAAGAAGGAAACCCGTATTTCAGCCTCTTTCAGGCCAGAAGCTTTATACCTGCGCTTCCTGTCTTCAACATTCCTGAGGGGTGTCCGCATAATGTTGCTGAGCCTCTGATGCAGTCATTCGCACTGTTTCCGGGCGCCCCCGGAGCGGCGGCGAATACTATTCGAATTGCGCTGGAGCAGCTGATGGACGCTCTCGGCGTGCAGGCAATGCGCTCCCTTCATCATCGCATTGAGGCGCTGCCGCAAGAGTACGCGGAGCACAGGAAGGCCCTTATGGCGATAAAGTTTCTGGGAAATGCCGGCAGTCATGAGCTTGATCGGGTGACGACGCTGGACATTGAGCATGCCTTTTTCATCACCGAGTTTGTGCTGCGAAAAATTTATGCA
Source organism: Citrobacter amalonaticus (assembly GCF_018323885.1). Lineage (NCBI taxonomy): Bacteria > Pseudomonadati > Pseudomonadota > Gammaproteobacteria > Enterobacterales > Enterobacteriaceae > Citrobacter > Citrobacter amalonaticus. The sequence continues at coordinate 14,223 of NZ_AP024586.1, forward strand.
GGCTCGACCCAGCCGGTTCGCCAGCTGGTTAACCGGCTGACAGCCCGGTTTGGTCCGGAATCCGGGCCGGATATTGCGCCGCGTAACGGTTGACGGACGTGCCGAAACGCCGGAGGCCATGGAGGCCACCGGCGGGAGAAGAGGGAGGAATACCGGTTGACATTCACCCTCGTTTTGTGTACCTTGCGGCTCTTACTTTAGTAGAGTAAACTTTCGGCAGATGGCTGCTACCATCTTACCGATACCCCAGATAAGTGCCCCATTTGCTGGCGAGACCCAAAGTGCCGAAACCGCAAATTTCGACACAACAAAGGCCTTAAGCCAGGGTACTACAGCCCAGACCGCTGCAGCACAAAGTCCCACGTAAGCCACAAGAAGCAAAATACAGAGACTTGCGCTCCAGTATTGCTTCTGTCCAATGTGCCCCCAGGCACTGACGGAAAGGTCTTTAGCGATGGTATAAATCTTCCAGATAAAATAGAGTTCAGTCTGGAATGGGAATAGAACCGTTCCCTCGGTTTCGAACAAATCTTTCATAGGGCCCTCCTGGGCAGGTTGTTGATAACACGGATGTGTTAGTTAGTTTCATGTTGTAAACCTCGTTTTTAATCAAATGGCACCCCGCGCCTCACGTGGTGTGAACGCTGTTGATACCGTAAAGAATGTTTTCTCTTTCAGCTCTGCTATGATGTATTCATTCGTATCCTCCTGTTAGTCATACTGATTTTAAGCCCGTCACGGGTGCTTCCCGGAAGAAAATCCAAAAAAATCCAGGCCGGAATGGTGTTGGCCATTCTGACGCGAAGTAAACGGATTTATTGGGGTGGAACGGGACGGCGCTAGATTACGAGGTAAGTTTATCAGTGAATGCAAGGATTGTAAACGTATAAATCCCCACGAATATCACTATAGCATGATATTACCAGCCTAATATTAGCAAAAAGTGCTATCCGTCGTTCTGCTGCATGTTTATTTTCCTCCACGTCTGGGCAACCTGGCGAATACAATTTTACCTTTTTTGCCCCTTGCCCCCTCAGAGTACCGACACGAACAGATGCGTGGCCACGCCCTGCCGGCGTCCGGAAAACGGTCCTTCTGCTGTTCCCGCCGCAAGCCGGCATTTTCGCCCGGAACGAGTGAAGGCTGACTTGAGGGATTTGGACGCCTCGCGTAGCGCATCCTCTAGACCGGTGTTCAGGCAGAGCATCACCACCGCCCCTGAAGGGCGACGGGCAATCTCCGCGAAACTCTCTCCGCCGGTAACATAGCGGCTCTGTCGTCCTTTCATAGCACCCTCCTGATGATGCAGTTGTGCCCGCAGACCCGGGGCCGTTACAGCAGGTTGTCTTCCACCACGTTGAGCAGCGCCTGAGCGACGTCTTCGAGCGGGGTGGGATTGAGATCTTCTTCCACGCCGTTGCTGTAAAGGTGAAGCTCACACATCCCGTCCACAAAACGGAAGGCCTTGTCCCACCTGTCGGGTTCGGCGCTGATCAGGGCGCTGTAGCCCGGATCGGCGGTAAAGAGGCGGCCTTCCAGCTCCGGGAACGGGATGTTCCACATCTGGGCGGCGTAATTTTCCGGGATGCTCAGCGCAACGCGCCATGCGCCGCGGGTGTAGTCTTCAGGCTGATAGACACGCACCGTGATGCCATCCCGCGTCCAGCTGTCGCCGGTGAGGGCAGGCAGTTTTTTCAGGGCGCGGATGGCCTCGATATCCTGGTAAAAACGGTGTTTTTTTTCGCTCAGCTGCGAGTAGAAGATATTTTTCCAGGCCTGGTCGATGGTTTCCCTGTCCCGGCCGGCGATCTCGGCAAACAGGGAGAAGGTCAGGGAGATCCCGCGCGGGATCTTTTTCCAGCCCTTAAGCATCTGGTCGGCGCGGACCTGCAGGAAGGGGGTGTTGTTCAGCACCAACCGGCGGAGCTCCTCTTCCGTCGAGATCCCCAGCAGCTTCTGGTATTCCTGGTTCCAGCGGGTGATAAAGTGGCTCTGGTAGCGCTTATCCATGACCTTGGCGCCCAGATAACTGGCCAGCTCCTCATCCAGGGAGGCGATGAGCGGGTTCTTCAGGGAAAAACTGTCGATAACGTCGCGGAAGCTGTCTTCCAGGAACTCGCGCAGAAACGTCGCCTTTGGCTTACGGACGTGATATGCCAGGTCGGTGATCACCCGGTCGGTGTCGGCGGGAATGTTCCGCAGGGTATAGGTAACGTTCTCTTCCCCGTCGTTAACCGTTTCGTTCTTATTACTGCTCATGGTGTTCCCCTTTTCGTTTCGGGCATATGATTACAATAGGGATACTTTATCCTGGCCTTCAGGGGATTTAAATACTGCGAAGCATACGTTTTGATAATTCGTATGCAGTGCTGTCTTTTTCCTGTTCACCTCCTTTCTTCAGATCCGAAAACCCCTGAAGACGGAGGCTGTGGTACTGCGGGTTGTGCCGTTGTTTGAGCGAAGTACTTTTTTTGGAACTGAGTTCGGGAAGTTATTCATACCATTTGCTATGCTTCCGCCGACATCAATCTGACCTTTTTCGGAGTAATACATGGCGTTAGCACAACTGATGCGCGACACTCTATCTCTTGTAAAGCTGGATGGAAGCAGGACCGACGGGATAAAAGGGAGCGTTCAGAACGATAAAATTTTCATTCACCGAAGCGATATTGCAATTGAAGAGGGTGATCTTCTTATCCGCAGTATGCCGCATGGCGGGGTTGAAGAGTATGTCGTTATTGAGCCAAACTTCAGGCAAGGATTGGGATCCATTCCACCTGGTTACCAGGCAGAGGTTAGACGAAAACCTAAAGGAACTAATGTTCAGGAAACGTTATCCACTCCAGTGAGGGTACCGGAGGCTGTCATTTCTCTGGTCCAGTCGTTCATTTCATTATGTATTACTGTTGTAAATGACGACGCATCCAAGCCTGAAAAACATATTGCAACCTATCATTCATTGCGTATGCAAATTCTTGAACTGAGCAATGTAATGACTATTCCTGTTTGGATTCAGTACTCCCAGACACCTGCAAATGTTAAAAATAGTGTGGGTTTACACGTGCAGGGAGGAGATGGTGGCTGGGAGAGAAGACGTCAATATTTACAGAGTGAAATGAATAAAATGCTGGAAAGTTATAAGAATATAACTCCCGGTGAACATTCTTTAAGTGCGAATAGTATTAAAACCACTGAGCAGACTAGTGGGTTAACTTCAATGGCAAGCGATGCAGCAATTAATATGAAAAAGAAAGTGTTTATTGTTCATGGGCATGACGATAATCTGAAAAATGAAGTTTTTATTTTCCTAACAAAAGAAGGTTTTGAACCTGTTATACTCCATCATGAAGCTAGTGAAGGACAGACCATTATTGAGAAACTTGAGAAGCATATCAGTAGTGCCTCTTTTGCTGTAGTTCTATATACAGCTTGTGATCAAGGTAAAGCCAGGAATGAAACTGAGTTAAAAGGCAGAGCCAGACAGAATGTTGTTTTTGAACATGGCTGGTTGATTTCCAAACTCTCGCGCAAGTACGTCGCTGCGATCGTAGAAGATGGCGTGGAATTTCCCGGAGATCTTTCTGGATTGATTCGAATTCCTAAATCTGACTGGAAATATGATTTATCAAAAGAATTAAAAGTTCTGAAATAATCGAAGCTATCTGAACTGATAAGGATAATTCCATGACATACACCAGAAATCAGCACATGCTTTCACAGTGGGTTCTCCGTAACTTTCGCAGCGATGATACGGCTCTGCATCCCAAGAGCAAACAACGTGTCTGGGCTCACGTGGTTGTCCCTGCGGCAGATGGCCAGAATGACATTAAAGATATCCCGTTGCCCATTTCCAGCGTGGCGGTGTGCAAGGACTGCTTCCGTCTAACGGACGGTGCCACTGGCGAGCTCTTCGATATTGAACATGAGCTCAGTGTCTATGAAAACAGCATATCAATCCTGGTGCGTGAACTTGTCCAGGAACACCAGTTTGCCCGACTGGGAAACTGTGATGCTGAAGATTTTCCGGTTGAAGAGCTTGCCGGATTTGCAATATTGCAGATGATACTTAACCTCAACAATCCACAAAGCCGCTTTCCCCATAAAGAATCGATGTTTGAAACGCTTATCAAACCTGTAGTGGATAATATAAATGAGCATGTATCTTCGATTCTTTCGCTGACGACAACATATCCCTCGCTTACTGAACAGCCGATATATCAGAAATTGATTCGTGTTGCGGCCTCTTCATCATGTAAAGATGATAAAGCTCGTGCAATCTTTATTCTTTATTCTATCCTTGCGCTGCAAAAAAAACAGACACCTTTGGGCACGGCTGCCTACCTCAGGGACGAAATATTCTCTGGTATTTATGCTATTGATGTTTTTCATACCGGTCATGATTTGAACAGTACGGAGCCAAGACCCGTATTTACTGTTTCTGCTAATATTTTTTGTGTATTTCCAGATGATGGAATGATTTATTTACCCCTCTCACATAATATTGCGCTTCGATTTAATCAGGTGTCTGGTGAAGGTTTTTACCAGGACCCCACAATAAGAGTATTCAGCCCCGTCCCTTTATCGCTTAAGTGTTCAGAGTCCGAGCGTCTGGAGGTTTATCAGTGTTCTTATGACTTCATTGATCAGGTTATGTCCACAATTGATTCCTATAATAATGGCTTCTCAAATATCATTTATTCGAGCTGGCAGCTCTGCGATGTTGAAAATTATCTGAAGCTGCAGGATGAACATCCTGATACCTATTATCTCCCTGAACGTCCGGTTCGCTGGACTACGAAAAGCTGATGGCTGTCACTCCGGAGCAGGCGGCCCGCCGCAGACAACTTCACGCCATGGGGAGCTTTAATATGTATACCCTGCTTGCCGGTGAATATTGGGAACATCCGGATGCGGATGAGGTTAAGCATGTGCTGTCGATGATCTCCCTGACCGACGTCGCGCTGGCTAACCGCCTGGATGTGGACGAACGTACCATTCGCAAGTGGAAATCCGGCCAGACCCGGATGGTGTTCACCTCCTGGTGTTGCCTGTGCTGGCTGGCCGGACTGGGTATGCTGTTAGAAGAACCGGCTTAGCCGATTCCTTACTCGTTTCCAGATTTTTTTAAGAATGAATCGTCTCTGGAATCGCCACCGAGAACGGTAGATATGAGGGAGGCGGTCATAGTTTTTCCAGAACCACGTCCAGCCTCTGTAGCCTTCTTTTAAAAATAGAATGAAAGAGCCTGCAGATAAAAGGCCATAGCCAAGAGAGATAATAAATACAGTCATACGATGTTCCTTATGTAAAACTGTATTTAGGAAACCGGATGCGGCCCTTAAGGCCGGTGAGTCATAAACCTGAAAAAAAAATTTTCCTCTCATCTTTATTGCTATTTAATTCACAGCAGCCCATGTACTTTGCTATTAAAGCAATAATGAACCATTAACAATAATCCTCCTCAATTAGTGCGCGTCTAGCATCAATCAATCTCCTTTCACGATAAGATCCGAAAACCCCCGAAGTCGGATCTCCAGACTATTGATGTGTTGTTTTTGGCTAAAATGCCGGATATGGCAGCAGAGGAGTAAGCTGATATACTGATGTAAGAACAAATCTTACATTAAGAAACGGAGGGGTTATGGCCCGTACGATGACGGTGGACGTGGGTGATGAGCTGCGCGAATTTATCGATTCCCTGGTTAAGGCTGGAGATTACCGTACCCAGAGCGAAGTCATGCGAGACGCGCTGCGTCTTCTGCGCGAGAAGCAGGCTGAATCCCGCCTTCAGGAACTGCGCGATCTGCTGGCCGAAGGTATCAGCAGCGGCGAGGCGAAACCATGGAACAAGGATGCATTCCTGAATAATGTCAGGGCCAGGGTGGCAAATGAAAGAGATTGAGTTGACACCAAAAGCAGAAGAAGACCTGGAGGTTATTTGGGACTACAGCTTCAGGCAGTTCGGTGTTGTTCAGGCGGATGCGTATATCGGCCGTATAGCAGCGGTGTTTGACATGCTGGCCATGCATGACATCGGCACACATCGCGCAGAGCTGGGAGAAAATATCTGTTCGCTGCCGGTGGAACAGCACATGGTCTATTTTTTGTCATCACATTCGGTGGTAACGATCATTCGTATACTCAGCCAGTCTCAGGATACGGCGCGACATGAACCCTGGAGATAATAGTGAAAGCCTATATATTAACATTATTAATTTCAATGACTTAGTTCGTGCAATCTATCTTATGTTAAATTTTGTCCGTGGTTACTACGGTTATAAAAAAAACGCTCCCTTTTGAGGAGCGTAAGCCAGTGAAATCGGCGTCAAATGAGGGTCTAACAAGTGGAGCTGCGGGTTAATACGGGTTAATTCTGAACGCTCTGACTGCGGTGTTTTTCAGCCTGCTGCTGATGGATAACGGATGACTGACCGTTATTTGCCTTCTCATGCACCACAGCGGCTTTCTCATGTTCATTCATTTTGGAGAATGACTTTGCGCTTTCGCCGGTGGTTTCAGTTTTGGTGTTCATCATTTTTTTATGCATATCAGCCATATCCTGATGCGCGCCAGATGTGCCGTTCTGCATCATGTCATGTGACATCGCGGCCTGCTCGTGGTTACTCATATCCATCATTTTCATTCCTTCACCCTGAACGGTACTTCTGGCCGCAGAGGACTGCATCTGATGGGCCGGCGCCTGGGCATTATTTACCTGGTCATGCATGTTCATGGTTTCTGCAGCCCAGGCGGATGACGTGACAGCCATAATGGCCAAAAAAGATACAAGCGTTTTTTTCATGGTAGGATCCCCGGTGTTAAGATGCCCTGACTGATCAATACCTTATTAAATGTAATGAAAGCAATTGGTCACAGGGCGGATTAAGTGTTACTCAGGGCTTTATGTGACTGCATTATCACACTGCTCCTGATTTATAACTGAGTATAAAAAACCGCCTCTGTTTATTGCGTGACTGAATGATGACATTTCTGTCACCTGCGTATTTCACGTGTAAAAAACGTCACCTCATCAACAGGCGCACACTAAAGAGGATAGTGCGGCCCTGTTGTTCAGCCGACAGATCACCGCCATGTGCGTGAATGATCGACCGCGTTATGGATAATCCCAGCCCGGCCCCTTCAGTGTTATGAACACGTGATGAGTCCGCGCGATAGAAGCGATCAAACAAGCGCTCCAGATTAGCTGGCACGCCGCCTGACACCGGATTCGAAATGACCACTTCAACATAGTCACTGCCCTGAGCGATCTGTATTGATGTACGGGTATTATCCGGAGAGTATTTAATGGCATTGGAGAGCAGGTTGCTGAACGCGCGTCGCAGCATGTCACTGTCCCCTGCCACGGTCCCCTCGCCTTCAACGCTGATTGTTTTTCCTGTTTCTTCGGCCAGGGGTTCAAACAGCTCACGTAATTCATTCAGCTCTTCCGCCAGATTCACGTCTTGTTTATCCAGCTGCAGCAAACCATGTTCAGAACGAGCCAGAAAAAGCATGTCACTGGTCATTCGTGATAATCTTTTGAGTTCTTCCAGATTCGCAAATAAAATTTCACGGTAATGCGAAACATCTCTGACCTTGGCCAGGGCAAACTGCGTCTGCATCATCAGATTACTGACCGGCGTACGCAGTTCGTGCGCAATATCGGAAGAGAAATCAGACAGTTTCCGGAAGGACCCCTCCAGGCGGTCGAACATGTTGTTAAACTCCCGCATGGTCTCAGAGATTTCCGGGGGCGCCTGATCGGGATTGAGACGCTGGTCAAGGCTGTGGACAGTCATGGAGGAAGCCAGACTGGTCATCTCCCGCAATGGTTTCAGGCCGATTCGTGTGGTCAGCCAGCCCAGAAAAACCGAAATAAAAACCAGACCGGTATTAAACCAGAGCAGCCAGGTACTGAGCTTATCCATAAACAGGGTGTGATACCCTGTATCCGTGGCGACAGTAATGATGAAATGTTTACTTTTACCTTCTTCCGGTGCTACGGCTACACGTCGAGAGATGCTGCGGTATACGGTATTATTTTCTTCAGTCTGGATCATATAGTCCAGAATATCCCCGGACTGGTTCAGCAGGGTTGCAGGGACCAGCGAATTTTTAGCGTAGAGCTCAACAATTTTTTCATTTTCCATATTTTTAATGGAAATGAATAATCCATTGTGCCCCACCATCGCATCATTTATTTTATCGGATAAGGATTTAATATCCGTTTTGCTCCTGTAAGTTTCTGTTTTAAGAAACTCTTCAGTAAGCTGGAGTTTTCCAGTGAGGAAATCTCTGTCCTGGTTGTCAAAATAGCTGTTCAGCGTGCTGATCAGAATAAAACTTGAAAGCCACCATACCGTCAGCATGACTGCAGAAAATATCAGGCTCAGGCGGGTGGTCAGGGAAATATTGAACTTCACTCTTCTTTGATCTCCAGTACATAGCCGGCACCGCGAACGGTGTGGATAAGTTTGGGCTCAAAGTCATCATCAATTTTACTTCTCAGACGTCTCACGGCCACATCAATCACATTCGTATCGCTGTCAAAATTCATATTCCAGACCAGGGATGAGATCAGGCTTCGGGGTAATACTTCTCCCGTACGCTGAAGCAGCAGCTCAAGCAGCACGTACTCTTTTCCGGTGAGATGGATCTTTTTACCTGACCGGGTTACGGTCCGACGGATCATATCAACGGTCATATCAGCAATGGTGCAGACTGTGGCACTCTGCGCACGTGCCCGGCGCAGTAACGTTCTCACGCGTGCAACCAGTTCGGTAAAATCGAAAGGTTTGATCAGATAGTCGTCTGCACCCAGTTCAAGTCCTTTCACTTTATCCCGTACGTTATCCTTTGCCGTTAAAAACAATACTGGCTCTTCATGACCCGAGGCCCGCAGCGACGTGATAATTTGCCACCCGTCGAGATAAGGCAGCATGACATCCAGAATGATTAAATCGTAAGATCCCTTTGATGCCGCTCCGAGGCCGTCGCGCCCGTTATCGAAGAGGTCGGCCTGGTATCCTTCCTCAATCAGCCCCTGCTGCAGATAGCGGCCTGTTTTCTGTTCGTCTTCAACGATTAATATACGCTGCATAGTCCACTCGCTGACATGATAGTCATATTTTTACGGCTCACTCCTTCAGTATCCTAGCTGGCCTGAGACGGGGCAAGCATTCCAAGCCAGGAGACAGCCCCCAGAATGGTGACAGCAATGACGAACTCAGTCAGGATACTGTTACGCATCAGCGCGACGCTGCGAACATAATTTCCTTCCCTGACCATGTCCTCAAGCCGGGGACCAAGGTGAAACCGGTTTGCTGCTGCCAGCAGAAGCATCAGAACGAAAAGCGCTGTTTTTGCAAGCAAAATACTTCCCCAGGCGCTGCTGAACAGAGGGGCTAACTCACCCTCAGCAATATACAGATAGTTGACCAGCGCACTCAGGCTCAGGGTCACAACGATCACGGTTCCTGCCGTTGCAAATCTTGCTAATGAATCAGAAATAATGCTGACGCTCCGGGCGTTATGGTTATTTTTGCGCATCAGTAAAATGGCGAATGCGGCCAGTGCACCGGTCCATGCTCCTGCTGCGCCAAGGTGTGTCAGGTCGCTGAACAAGTGGAGATAGTAATGTACGCCATCATGCATAACGGCATGTCCGCCCCATGCCAGTGTGGCCAGCGCCACGCCGCCGCTGATGGTCATCAGCAGACAGGAAAGCACTCTTTTTATAGTGTACAGGAACAGTCCACCGAGTGTGATAAACAGAGCAAAGAGTCTGACAACCCAGCTGATCCCAACGTCGGTTTCTTCGATCACCATTTCGATAATATGAATGGATAATTCTCTGAAATCTGTCACCCCGCTCATGGCATTGGATACCAGCAGCATATTCATTCCTGTCAGCAGGATGCCGATCAGTACAGCTAAAGCGATAAACGACCTGAAATTAATTAAATTATGCATCTCATTCCGGACGCCGCTTATTCCATATATCTGGAAGAAAGGCAACCCAAATAAAATCATCAAATCAAGATACAGAAGGAAACGGATAACAATCATAATCAGGTCGTTCATGATATTACTTCACCGTAAAGGTATAATTACCGGTAATAGGATGTGTATCTGATGAAACCGCACGCCAGTCCACACGATAAGTGCCGGCGGGTAAAGGTTCACGCGGGATAATAATCATAGACTTGGGATCAGATCCTGGTGCCACTTTAGCCGCCACTGGCATCGGTGAATGCGACGACATACCTTTCATTCCGGTCATTGTCAGTTTCGCGCCTGAGAATTTCACGGTCAGATCTTCCGTAAAATTAAGCTGGATTTTTTCCGGGGCCGGCACGGCTGAATCAGCCTGCGGAACCGAGCTTTTTAATTCCGGATGCGCCATAGCAGAAAAAGCGACGCCCATAATCAGCCCACCCGTCAGAATGGCTTTTTTTAATATCAACATATTCTTTACCTGTTAAGTTGAGTGTTTTGTGTCAGTGCATTAAAACCAGATTCTTGCGCCCGCCAGGAATACTATCTGACTGTCTTTTTCGCCTTCCCTTTTCGCCATGTCGGACGTTGTTCCGTACAGCTGATTCCAGGAAACGCCAATATAAGGCGCGAATTCACGCCGGACTTCATAACGTAGCCGGAGACCAAGTTCGGTATCGGATATCCCTCTGCCCCGCCCCCGCGATTCATCATCCTGGCTGTAGATATTCACCTCGTAGGATGGCTGCAGTATCAGCCGGTTAGTCAGTAAAACGTCGTATTCTCCTCCCAGGCGAAGGGCGGCCTTTCCGCCATCACTGACAAACCCCGTGATTTCGGATTCAAAGTTGTAAAGGGCCAACCCCTGGAAACCGACGGCAGCCCACGTCCGGGCAGATCCCGGTCTGAAATCCTGTCTTATACCGGCAACCAAATCCCACCATGGGCCTACTGCGTGCCCCCAGAGAAACTGGGCTTCTGCCGTCTCCGTCTCTCCACCACTTCGTTCACCTTCGCTCTTGATCCACAGCCGGTCGATATCACCACCCACCCAGCTGTTCACGCTCCAGCTGAAATTATTCCGGTTGTCTGAACGCTGCCATTCAAGCTGATCGAGAAGAACCAGGTAATTAATTGCGCTGTCATGAACAGCATGGCCCTTTAAATTGCCAGACGCAGCCTTCCGATCGGCTTCGGTAACGGGCGGAACAGGCGTTCTGCTCTCAGTGACCACGGGCTCCATGGCAGTCATTTCAGTAAAACCGGCATCGGCTGACATCTGCATAGTGGACATATCATGCCCGGAGTGCGGGTCGGCGGGCGTTCCCGCAGCAAACGCGACAGGTGATGCAATCAAACCAGCTGCAAGCACAGATATGGCGCAGGTATTCATTTTCATGTGCATTACTCCTCCACCCGGACTTCACGAAACATTCCCATTTCCATGTGATAGAGCAGATGGCAATGGTAAGCCCAGCGGCCTAGTGCATCAGCTGTCACTCTGTAACTGCGCTTTGTTCCGGGAGGAACATCAATGGTATGTTTACGCACCATGAAATTACCGTTTTCATCTTCCAGATCACTCCACATACCATGGAGGTGAATAGGGTGAGTCATCATGGTGTCATTGACCAACGTGATCCTGAGTCGTTCACCGTATTTGAGCACCACCGGCGCGGCGTCTGAAAACTTGATACCGTTAAAGGACCAGGCAAACTTTTCCATATGCCCTGTAAGATGCAGTTCAATGGTGCGGCCAGGCTCTCTTCCATCCGGATCCTCAAAGCGGCTTCTGAGATCGGCATAGGTAAGAACCTTACGACCGTTGTTGCGAAGCCCTATGCCTGGATCGCTTAATTTCGGGGAGACGCTCATTGCCTGCATATCAACCAGCGGATTATTGGTTTCGGACGCAGGATGGCTCTGCATTCCCGGCATTCCAGCCATCTGGGAATGATCCATACCGGCCATACTGCTGTGATCCATTGGCGTGGAGGGTGCCGCGCTGTCCGGCATCCCGGCTCCGTCCATTGACATCATCTCTCCGCTGTTATCCATTCCCGCCATCTGGCCGTGATCCATCCCTGACATATCATGGCTCATTCCCCCCATACCCATATCATCCATTGTCAGCAATGGACGCGGATCGAGTGCGGGGACGGCAGCACTTACACCCTCTCGCGTGGCAAGCGTTCCCCGTGCGTAACCGGTACGATCCATCGATTGTGCGAAGATGGTATAGGCCTCATTCTGAGGCTCAACGATGACGTCATAGGTTTCGGCAACAGCGATCCTGAATTCATCCACGGTGACCGGATTAACATACTGGCCATCCGCAGCTACCACCGTCATTTTCAGGCCTGGTATGCGAATGTCGAAATAGGTCATCGCCGAGCCGTTGATAAAGCGTAAGCGTACTTTCTCACCGGGGCGGAACAGCCCTGTCCAGTTTTTCAGAGGCGCCTGTCCGTTCATGAGATAGGTGTAGGTATAGCCGCTGACGTCGGCGAGGTCAGTCGGGTTCATTTTCATTTCAGCCCACATTTTCCGGTCGGCAATGGTGGCTGACAGACCTTTGGTGTTCACATCCCGGAAAAAAGACCCCACGGTCGGTTTATTGAAATTGTAATAATCCGACTGTTTTTTTAATTTTTTCAGCAAGCTGTGAGGATTTTCATCCGTCCAGTCAGACAACATCACCACATGCTCGCGGTCATAAGCAAAGGGCTCCGGTTCCCGGGCATCAATAATGATGGCACCGTAAACCCCCTCCTGCTCCTGGAGCCCTGAGTGGCTGTGGTACCAGTACGTCCCGTTCTGCCTGACCCTGAAGGTATAGACGTAGGTATCATCTGGTTCGATACCCGTAAAACTGAGCCCCGGCACACCATCCATGTTGGCCGGAAGAATAATGCCGTGCCAGTGTATGGACGTCTGTTCATCAAGGCGATTTTTGACTCTGAGGGTGATGGTATCACCCTCTTTCCAGCGCAGGGTCGGCCCCGGCAGCCCACCATTGATCGTCTTGGCCTGACGTTCGCTTCCGGTGATGTTTACTGCCGTTTCTCCAATGGTCAGGTCAAAATTGGTGCCCTGCAGGGACGCTGCAGGTGGCAGACTCAGGGTGGAGCGCGCATTAAAGCTCCATACGCCAAGACTTCCGGCTACGCCAGAGAGGGTTAATCCCTTCAGAAATGTTCGTCGTGACGTTTTTAACTGCATGCGAGTTCCCTTAATTAAATTATGGCCATTAGCGGAATTCGAGAACCGGTTATAATCAATTTTCCGGTTCTGACTCTTACAATGAAATGACGTTAGCACAACTAAAAAAACAATTTCATTACAATGCTGTAATGAAAGACGTTGTATTACATTTACGTCATCTTTCCCACGGGAAGGTTATTTTTATATATAATCAAGTGGACATCTTATTATGCGCCACCAAAGGTATTCATTATGAAAACTTTTATCGCAGTTACTATCTTATCCACATTATTTATGGGTTCAGCGTTTGCTCAGTCCAGTAACCTGTCTCATGATGCACATCGCTTCGTAAATAATGCCACAGCGTTTCCTCATGTTGAGGCAGCCAGGCATGAACAACCCCGCGTAAAAATAAACAAAGCCAGCGCAATTTCTTTCTCAGAAATGAATGAACATGAAAGAGCAATTATTGCCCATTCCTTTATGAATAACAGTACGTCGTATGCCCATCAAAAAATGATTGAGGGGCATAAAAAAAAACTGAACAAAAGTGAGACAAACACAGCATCCTCATCCTTCAGTGAACTGAATGCCGGAGAGAAAGCCGCCCTGGTCCATGAGCGTGTCAATAACGCAGGGGCTGAAGCTCACCAGATACAGGCGAGAACCCTTCGTGGATTGTATGAAAATAAGGAGTAGCTGACGGAGTGCGTGCGGCTTTCGTATGACCAGTCAGCCTCACGGAAAGGACACAGGACGGGGCGTTAATCTCACTGCGTCCCGCCGTAATCTTTTCCATCATGCTATTCTTCGTTGTCCGGATGGTCATAAAGCAGCCAGAGTATCTGCAGTAAACAGATTAAATGATATGTTACAAAAAGGACAATCATCAGTGTAGCTCCGGGAATACTGGCAGATGACTTATCTCCTGAAATCCCATAGCATATCCCGCAGTGATAATGCTAACGGCGACTTTCAGTAAATGTATTCTACCGATGTTGTAAAAGATAATGCGTATGTAGCAGCCTCCCGTGCAGGTCTGGAAAAAAATGAAATTGCTGTCCTCCAGCGCTCCCTGCCTCCCCGGTACGATCTTCGACATTTAAAAAATAATGAATCACTAAAACTCCTGCTTCAAAAAAAAGCAGGAGAATCCCGGGTCGTGGCCTATAAATTCACGTCAGGTAAATTTAATTACACCGCTTATCGTATTTCAGACAAGAGATTCTACAACCTGTCGGATACCGGCAGCAGGGCCGGACTGGATTATCCGCTGCCGGTCACAGCAAGACTCAGTTCACCTTTCAACCCGGCCCGCCTTAATCCTGTGTCGGGGAAGGTCAGTCCGCATAATGGTATTGATTATTCAATGCCCATGAATACAAAAATTGTCAGTGTTATCAATGGGAAAGTTACCCGGGCTGAATACAACAGCACCATGGGCTATTTTGTTGAAGTGTCCGGCAAAGACAATGTTAAAACGCGTTATCTTCATCTCAGTAAAATCCTCGTTAAAAAAGGAACGCCGGTTTCCCGGGGAGCCGCTATCGCGTTGTCCGGTAACAGCGGGCGCTCATCCGGTCCTCATCTTCATTATGAGCTGGTCATTAACAATAACCCGGTCAATTCACTGGCTTTCAGGGCGGCAGGGCCTGCGGATAACAATAAACTCGAACAGCACGCGTACGCCCATGCCCGTGACTATGGGCGATATCTGGACTGATATCCGGGCCGCAGAGCGGCCCGTCGTGGGTCAGTTTTTTTTATCATCCGACCCGTCGTGATGCTGATGTTGCCCGTGCCCTCCGTGGCCGTGAAACAGGTGCATGAGGGGACATATCAGCAGCAACAGATAAGGCCAGTAGCCGGCCAGATGTGACCAGTGCTCCCGTAAAAGTGCAAATACCGCGATCGCGGCGACAGCAATCAGAGCATAAGTGGTACTTTTCATGACGGACTCCTTATGTCAGCAAAGGCGCATTTATTCATGCGCTTCTTTGCCGAGCCTGATACTTCTGAGACGTAACGCATTGACGATAACGCTGACGGAGGAAAGGGCCATAGCCGCTGCCGCGATCACCGGCGAGAGCAGTATGCCATACACCGGATAAAGCAGGCCTGCCGCCACGGGTACTCCGAGGGCATTGTAGATGAAGGCAAAAAACAGATTCTGCCGGATATTTTTCATGGTGATCTCAGACAGTTGTCGGGCCTTGTTCAGCATCATCAGGTCACCTTTAAGAAGCGTGATGCCGGCACTCTCTATCGCCACATCTGTCCCCGTACCCATTGCAATCCCCACGTCAGCTGCCGCGAGTGCAGGTGCATCATTCACGCCGTCTCCCGCCATCGCCACCACATGGCCTGATGCTTTCAGACGGCTAATCACTGCTTTTTTACCATCAGGCAGAACCCCGGCTTCAACCTCTTCTATTCCGAGCTTATGCGCCACCGCTTCAGCGGTAAGCTGGTTATCCCCGGTCAGCATGACAATACGGATACCCGCCTCACGTAAGGCTTTAAGTGCGTCGGGCGTGGTTGCTTTCAGGGGATCAGAAATAGCGATCAGGCCGGCAAGCTGCCCGTCTGTCGCCACATAGATAACGGTAGCGCCTTCCCTGCGTAAGGCATCCGCAGTCGTCTTCTGGCTATCAATAACGATACTGTTTTCCTGCATGGCCAGCTCATTACCGATAATAACCCGCAGCCCTTCAACATCCCCTGAAACCCCTTTACCCGACGGGGCATTAAAATCACTGACAGCCGGCACCGTGATCCCTTTTTCACGTGCGGCGTTGACCACTGCCATACCCAGCGGATGCTGTGATCCTTTTTCTACGGCGGCCGTCACACGTAACAGAGCCTCTTCGCCGCCCTGATTCAGGCTGATTATGCCAGTCACCCTGGGCGCACCTTCCGTGAGCGTGCCGGTTTTATCGACAACCAGTGTGTTCACTTTTTCAAGGCGTTCCAGGGATTCAGCATTTTTGATTAAAACCCCTGACTGGGCCCCTTTGCCCACCCCCACCATTATCGACATGGGTGTGGCCAGACCCAGCGCACAGGGACAGGCGATAATCAGGACCGAAACCGCGGCTATCAGACCGTGTGCCACCCTGGGTTCAGGCCCCCAGACAGCCCAGACCACAAACGCGACAACTGCAATGATTATTACCAGGGGAACAAACCATCCCGAGACACTGTCAGCCATTCTCTGGATGGGCGCGCGTGAGCGTTGCGCATCAGCGACCATCTGTACAATACGGGACAGCATTGTTTCATCACCGACTTTCTCCGCCTGCATGATGAGGCTACCGGTCTGATTTATGGTTCCTCCGATAACGCGGTCATTTAATGAGATGGTCACTCCCTCCTTCCCAGTACTATGCTGAGGACAGGCTTTCATTCGGAGAACCATCATGGAAAACATTGCGCTTATTGGTATCGATCTGGGTAAGAACTCTTTCCATATTCATTGTCAGGATCATCGTGGGAAGGCCGTTTACCGTAAAAAATTCACCCGACCAAAGCTAATCGAATTTCTGGCGACATGCCCGGCAACAACCATCGCGATGGAAGCCTGTGGCGGTTCTCACTTTATGGCACGCAAGCTGGCAGAGTTAGGGCATTTTCCAAAGCTGATATCACCGCAATTTGTCCGCCCATTCGTTAAAAGCAACAAAAATGACTTCGTTGATGCTGAAGCTATCTGTGAAGCAGCATCACGTCCATCTATGCGTTTCGTGCAGCCCAGAACCGAATCTCAGCAGGCAATGCGAGCTCTGCATCGTGTCCGTGAATCCCTGGTTCAGGATAAGGTGAAAACAACTAATCAGATGCATGCTTTTCTGCTGGAATTTGGTATCAGCGTTCCGCGAGGTGCTGCCGTTATTAGTCGACTGAGTACCCTTCTTGAGGACAGTAGTTTGCCTCTTTATCTCAGCCAGTTACTGCTGAAATTACAACAGCATTATCACTATCTTGTTGAGCAGATTAAAGATCTGGAATCTCAGTTGAAACGAAAGTTGGACGAAGATGAGGTTGGACAGCGCTTGCTGAGTATTCCCTGCGTTGGAACGCTGACTGCCAGTACTATTTCAACTGAGATTGGCGACGGGAAGCAGTACGCCAGCAGCCGTGACTTTGCGGCGGCAACAGGGCTGGTACCCCGACAGTACAGCACGGGAGGTCGGACGACATTGTTAGGGATTAGCAAGCGGGGCAACAAAAAGATCCGAACTTTGTTGGTTCAGTGTGCCAGGGTATTCATACAAAAACTGGAACACCAGTCTGGCAAGTTGGCCGACTGGGTCAGGGAGTTGTTGTGTCGGAAAAGCAACTTTGTCGTCACCTGTGCTCTGGCAAACAAGCTGGCCAGAATAGCCTGGGCACTGACGGCGCGACAGCAAACTTACGAAGCATAAAGGCAGAAATACACCAGTTTAAACAATCATTCATCTGGTTTTGCGAATACTGATATTGATGATACTAACGGCCCACCGGCCTGTTGAGGAACCTGTAAAACGGAAAGGCTCATTGAAGCCGTATATTTTCTGGAGGTTCATCAGGCGCGGAACTCATCGAGGCGCGGGAATAAAATCCCATTCAGACGCCGGATAGATTCAAGCAAGCCAACTTGTCGTCAAAATCGGTGTTGCAAAAACGGGAGTGACCATAGATTCCGTTTTGGTAACCGGCATTGATTCCCCGGTTACCATTGATTCATCCACGGTGGTACGGCCTTCGAGCACGATGCCATCAACCGGAACACTCTCGCCGGGCCTGATACGGAGTTTATCGCCAGGCAGGACGTCTTCTGCTTTGATATCCGTCTCATGGCCATCAGGATCCAGACGTCTGGCTGTTTTGGGGGCGAGATTCAGCAACGCGGTAATGGCGCCTGACGTTTGTTCCCTTGCCCGTAACTCAAGAACCTGCCCCAGCAGGACCAGCACCGTGATAACGGAGGCCGCTTCAAAATACACGGCAACCTGGCCATTCATGATCCTGAAGGATGCAGGAAACAGAGAGGGAAAGATCGTGGCGATGACGCTGTACACCCAGGCCACTCCCGTGCCCATTGCAACGAGAGTAAACATGTTCAGCGAGCGGTTACGTAGTGAGGCTCCGGCACGCGAGAAGAATGGCCAGCCGCACCACAACACCACCGGAGTGGCCAGAAGCAACTGCAGCCAGACGTTGTACTGGGGCGGCAGTAATTGCATCATTTTCGGAAACAAATGGGATCCCATTTCGAGCACCAGAACCGGTAACGTCAACAGCAATCCCAGCCAGAAGCGTCTGGTCATGTCGCGAAGTTCATCACTCTGGCCCGTGGATGCCGTGGCAACAAGCGGTTCCAGCGCCATTCCACAAACGGGGCAACTTCCGGGACCACTGCGACGTATCTCCGGATGCATCGGACATGTCCACACGCCGTCAGACATCGCTTTCTCACTCTGCCGGTGTGACGGTTCTACCCTTTCAGGACTGGCTTCATGATGGTCATGATGATGGGAGGTTTCACTGGCGTTACCGCTCAGATAATGATCGGGATGGGCTGAAAATTTGCTCTCGCAGCTGGCAGAGCAGAAGTAAAACTGATGATCATGGAATCTGATGCTGCTGTGCGCCTTTTCCGGCAGGATGGACATTCCGCACACGGGGTCCCTTACCTTTCGCACTGACTGACTGTCGTCTGCGGATCGCGTCTGTTCAGAAGCAGGCTGGTGAACGTGTTTCACTGCATTATCATTTTTCACAGTAATTCTCCTTATGCACACCTGAAGCGTCTTATATCTACAGGGTATGTCACGGATGCGATTACCACGAATAATGCCGGCATCAGACTGGATGATGCCGGCGTCCCGTTATCAGCGTCTATTCGATTCTCTGGAAGACGTTCTGACTTCCATCCGGGGCAAAGGCGATAACATCGTAAGCCTCTTTTCGGTCGCCCATCTCCATTCCCGGGCTGCCTGCAGGCATGCCGGGGGTGGCGAGACCGTAAATACCCGAACCTGACTGCATTGCCTGATGTATCGTCGTCGCCGGGACATGGCCTTCGATGACCAGCTCGCCTGCAACCGCTGTATGACAACTGCGTAGTCCTGCCGGAACAGAATACTTTTCTTTCAGGGCTGACAGCGCCTGATCGTTCATGACGTGTGTTCGCACTTTAAACCCGTCTTTTTCCATCGCCTTGCCCCATAAGGAACAGCACCCACAGTGTTCAGATTTGTACATATCTATGACTTTTTCACTTGCGATTGCCGGCAGTGACAGGCCGAGAGCCAGGGCCACTAACACCACTTTTTTCATACTCACCTCGGTAAATTAGCGATATAAACCGTGTCGTTCACACGAATCTGTTCAGAAGGGCACCCTCCCGGGGTGCCCTTTCAGGATTAAGACACGCTTTTTTTATGTCTGCGCAGCCAGATTAATTTGTAGGCGGCAGGAATGATGAACAGCGACAGCAGCGGAGCAGTGATCATCCCGCCAATCATCGGCGCCGCAATACGGCTCATGACCTCTGAACCGGCGCCGGTTCCCCAGAGTATGGGCAGCAGACCCGCAATTATCACCGCCACGGTCATGGCTTTCGGCCGGACACGCAGCACGGCACCGTGATAAAGGGCTTCATCAAGGCCTTCCGGTGTGAACGTCTCCTTACGGGACAATTCCGGATGCGCTTCGATGGCATGACGCAGGTACATCAGCATGACCACGCCAAACTCCGCCGCCACCCCGGCCAGGGCGATAAACCCGGTGCCGGTGGCCACAGACATATGGAAGCCCTGCCAGTAGAGGAACCATATTCCTCCGACGAGTGCGAACGGCAGACTCATCAGAATGAGTAAGGCTTCATCAACGCGACGGAACGCCAGGTATAACAGAATGAAAATGATCATCACCGTCATCGGTACCATCAGTTTCAGCTTTTTATTGGCATGCTCCAGTAATTCAAACTGCCCTGAAAAGGATACACTGGTACCCGGTCTCAGTTTCACCTTCTGGCTGATGGCCGTCTTGATGTCGTTTACCACTGACACCATGTCCCGGTCGCGGGCATCAATATAGATCCAGCTGGCGGGTCGGGCATTTTCCGTTTTCAGCATCGTCGGTCCGGAAACCACCTTCACATCAGCGACATCACCCAGGGTGATTTGCTGCTTCATCGGTGTCAGGATCGGCATCTGCCTCAGGGCCTGCGGACTGTTCCGGTAATCCTGCGGATAGCGGATATTAATCGGGTAGCGGGCCACGCCTTCCACCGTTTCGCCTACCGTCGCGCCGCCGATGGCTGAGGAGACGAACATCTGGACATCGCCCACCGTCATCCCGTAACGGGATGCTTTTTCCCGGTTGATATCAACATCAATGTAACGGCCGCCTTCCAGACGCTCTGCCAGAGCAGACACCACACCCGGAACGGTTTTGGCTACCGCTTCAATACTCTGTGCTGTCGCATCGATATCGGACAGAACGGTTCCGGAAACCTTGATACCGATGGGGCTTTTAATCCCGGTCGAGAGCATATCGATCCGGTTACGGATTGGCGGCACCCACAGGTTTGCCAGCCCCGGTAAACGGACCGTCTTATCCAGTTCGTCAACAATCTTGTCAATCGTCATGCCCGGTCGCCACTGATCTTCGGGTTTCAGCTGAATGGTGGTTTCCACCATTTCCAGTGGCGCAGAATCCGTTGCGGTCTCAGCCTTACCGGTTTTGCCAAAAACAGACGCCACTTCAGGCACGGATTTGATGAGTTTGTCCGTGGTCTGCAGGAGCGCCGCTGCCTCTGCCGGCGACACGCCCGGCAGCGTTGACGGCATGTAGAGCAGATCTCCCTCGTTGATCTTCGGCAGAAACTCCCCGCCCACCTGACTCAGTGGCCAGATCACCGTGAAAATGGATAAGGCCGCAACCAGCAGGGTTGTTTTTGGCCAGTGAAGTACCCTGAGCAGTAAGGGGTGATACGCCTTAATCAGCCACCGGTTGAGGGGATTACTGGTCTCAGCGGGTATTTTCCCACGGATCCAGAATCCCATCAGGATTGGAATAACGATGATGGCCAGCGCGGCCGCACCTGCCATGGAATACGTTTTCGTGAAGGCCAGTGGCCCGAACAGGCGCCCTTCCTGCCCTTCCAGGGTAAAAATAGGAATGAATGACAGGGTGATGATCAGCAGGCTGATAAACAGCGCCGGCCCTACTTCCACGGAAGCATCGGTGATGACCTTCCAGCGGGTGGCGTTATCTATCTCCTCGCCAGGATGCTGATGGTCCCACTCTTCCAGCCGTTTATGCGCGTTTTCAATCATGACGATGGCCGCATCCACCATCGCCCCGACGGCAATCGCGATCCCCCCCAGCGACATAATATTGGCGTTCAGGCCCTGGAAGTGCATGACGATAAAGGCGATGCACAGGCCAAGCGGCAGAGAAATAATCGCCACCAGTGCTGATCGGACATGCCAGAGGAACAGCGCACAGACAATGGCTACAACAATAAACTCTTCAAGGAGTTTATAGCTGAGGTTGTCAATGGCCCGGTCAATTAACTGGCTGCGATCGTAGGTAGTGATAATCTCGACACCTTCAGGCAGGCTGGCCTTCAGCGTATCCAGCTTATCCTTCACGGCGGTAATAACCTCGCGCGCATTTTTACCTGAGCGCAAAATCACCACGCCGCCTGCCACTTCACCCTGGCCGTTAAGCTCGGCAATACCGCGACGCATTTCCGGTCCCGTTTGCACGCGGGCAACATCACGCAGATAAACCGGGATCCCGTTCTCGCCGGTTTTCAGGACGATGTTATTGAAATCATCGATGGTCTGAAGGTAGCCGCTGGCCCGGACCATGTACTCCGCTTCCGCGATTTCAACGGATGAGCCTCCGGCCTCCTGGTTAGAGGATTCAAGTGCCTGCTTAACTTCGGGCAGGCTGATGCCGTACTGCGCCAGTTTTTCCGGATTCACCTGGATCTGATACTGCTTCACCACGCCGCCCACCGACGCCACTTCGGCAACATTCGGAATGGTTTTCAGTTCAAATTTCAGGAACCAGTCCTGCAGGGAGCGCAGTTCCGCAAGGTCGTGTTTTCCGCTACGATCGACCAGAGCGTACTCAAATATCCAGCCCACGCCGGTGGCATCAGGACCTATTTCAGAACTGACACCGGCAGGCAGCTTGCCCTGAACCTGGTTCAGATATTCCAGAACGCGTGAGCGCGCCCAGTACAAATCGGTACCATCTTCAAAAATGACGTACACGTAGGAGTCACCAAACTGAGAAAAGCCGCGCACGGTCTTTGCGCCCGGTACCGACAGCATGGTGGTGGTGAGCGGATAGGTGACCTGGTTTTCAACAATCTGCGGAGCCTGGCCTGGATAGCTGGTTTTGATAATCACCTGCACATCAGACAGGTCGGGCAGCGCATCCACGGGGGTATTGATGATTGTCCAGGTTCCCCAGACGCTGAGGAACAGGGCTGCCATCATCACAAGGAAACGGTTGGCGACTGACCGCCGGATAATCCATTCAATCATCGTCGTCTCCTCAGTGTCCTGAATGCATGTTTACTGGCTGGTCAGTCATTGCGGGCATTGTGTCGTCCGTTTTTTCTGGATGGCGCATGCGCTCCAGTGCACCGGTAATATTGGCCTCCGAGTCAATCAGGAAGAGGCCGCTGACCACCACGGTGTCGCCTTCGTTCAGCCCGCTACCAATACCAGACTGTTGCTGTGATTCGTGCAGAACGTGGATTTTTTTCGGCACAAACCTGCCCTCATCATCAACGGTGATCACACGCTGTTCTTTACCGGTATCAATCACGGCCTGGCCCGGTATCAGCAGCATTTCCTGGCTTTGAGTATTAAGTTTCAGATACGCATTCATACCCGGCTTAAGCAGCTCGTCTTTGTTCGTGACCTGCAGACGTACCTGCAGCGTACGGGTTGTCTGATCTGCGCTCGGAAGAATGTTCCATTTTTCAACATGAAATGTTTTGTCCGGATAAGCCGGTACCGATATTTCAAACTGTGAAGTGTCTTTCAGCAGATAGGCAATGGATTCCGGGACTGCCGCACTGATCCAGACCGGATCCATCCCCTGGATCTGGGCCACTACTTTATCTTTCGATATGTTCATACCGGTACGCAGGTCAAACGCAGTGATGACACCATCGATAGGTGCCTTAATGGTAAACCGGGTCTGAATACTGCGGGTGGAACGCAGTCTCTGAATGTCCTCTTCCGGCATGCCTGCCAGGCGAAGCCGTTCCAGAACGCCTTTCAGTTGCGTGGGCGTGCCGCCGGTCCCGGACAGCAGGAGGAACTCACTTTGCGCCTCCACCCATTCCGGAATGGTAATATCGATAAGCGGCGTCCCTTTCTTCACATGATCGCCTGTTGTCAGGGGATAGACTTTTTCAACGAAGCCGTCAGAACGTGCCTGAACAATAACAAACTGATATTCGTTATAACTGACGTTGGCAGGGATTGTCTGGGAATAATTCAGCATTCCGCGCAAGACTTTTTGTGTTTTCAGTCCCAGATTCTGCACCTGAGTCGGGTCAATACGGATCCCGCTACCGCTTTTATCTTCATTTTCGTCAGCATATTTAGGCACCAGATCCATATCCATGAAGGGGGATTTACCGGGTTTATCAAATTTGGTATCCGGCTTCATGGGGTCATACCAGAACAGCACCTTGCGTTCCTTTTCGGTATTTTCTGTTTTTTCAGCTTTCTGTGCGGAATTTACAAACTGCCAGGCAGTGACAGATATCAGCCCTCCCGCTATGAGGCTGCTGATAATTATTGCAGCATATTTTATCTTTGAAGAAGCCATACAATTTCCCGCTAAAAAATCAAAACCCCTGGCATATGCGCCTGATGATTAATTAACAGGCGCACAGGTTGTATTCGCTCCGGATTGTCAATCAGGATTGCGTATCGTTGATACTTTTAAGTAAAGAGATATTGCCCTGTTGAACAAACGTAAAGTCAACATGAGTGCCCGCCTTCAGGGCCGTAATGCTGTCGTCTGCATTCACAAAGGTAAAGCGCATAGTCATAGCAGGCCAGCCAACCGCCGGGATGGCTTCGTGAGAAATCGTGATTTTCTTACTGCTGAGGTCAATGTCTTTGACAACACCCGTTCCTTTAATTATCTGCTGTGCTGATGCATCACCGGCAGCATTCATTTCGCTGTGCTGATGGGTTTCTGCATGCAGCCCCGCTGAAAACATTACGGAAAGAGCACTAAATACAACTGCTTTAAGTGAATTACGCATTTTATATTTCCTGATTAATTAAATAGCTTTACTCTACCCAACCGCCACCCAGCGCAGTGAACAGATTAATTTCATTGACCTGCCGGGAATAGGTAAGATCCAGAATGGCTTGCTGCGTGGTGAACAGAGAACGTTCTGCATCAAGCACTTCGATATAACTGACGGCGCCACTGGAATATAATCCTCTGGCGCGCTGAAGCGTTATCTGCAATGAGTCAAGATAACGCTGTTGTGCCTCCAGTTGCTGATTAATGCTGTCCCGCAGCGCGAGCGTGTCAGCAACCTCTTTAAATGCCGCCTGAATTTTTTGTTCGTAATTAACCACCGACTGCTGCTGACGAATTTCAGCGAGTTTCAGATTGGCTTTGTTTCTGCCGGCATTAAAAATCGGGATGTCAATTTTCGGGATAAAATTCCACATTCCACTCGCCGGTGTGAAGAGGCTGGATAATTCCGTGCTGCTTGCCGAAAGCCCGCTGGTCAGCGTGATGGACGGGAAAAAGGCGGCACGCGCTGCGCCGATATTGGCATCAGCGGCTTTAAGCTGATATTCCGCCTCCATAATATCCGGCCGCTGCAGCAAAATCTGCGATGACAGGTTTGGTGGCAGTTTTACTGGTTTGATCGCATTGCCTTCCATCCTTTTTTCCGATGGAAGCGCGCGATACGTTCCCAGTACCAGCTGCAGGGCATTATTGGCCTGAGCCAGGTCGCCTTCTCGCCTGGCGATCTCTGCACGGGTACTTTCTATCTGCCCGCGAGCCTGCTCCAGTGCCAGAACGTTTGTACTGCCGGTGACCAGCTGTTTCTCAACGAACGCATAGGACTGTTCGTAATTCTTCAGCGTCTCCCGTGCGATACGGAGTTGTTCATAAGCCAGTTGCTGACTGAAATAGCTCTGGGAAACATTTGAGACCAGCAGGATATGTACGGCACGACGGGCTTCTTCGCTGGCGAAATAGTTCTGCCTGTCAGACTCGCTCATATTTTTGAGCTTGCCGAAAAAATCGAGCTCGTAGCTGAGCGTCAGACCTGCGTCATATTCTTGGGTGGTCGGTTTGTCCCCTTTCAGTCCACCACTGTAGGTGATCCCTGAGGAAGCATTTAGCTGAGGATAACGGTCTGCATCCGTGACGTTGTACTGAGCCCGGGCCTCTTCCACCTTGAGGGCGGCCATTCTGAGATCGCGGTTGTTGGTCAGGGCTTCAGCGATAAGCCGGGTCACCTCGGGATCGGCAAAAAAGTTACGCCACCCGGTGTCCTGGTATCCCGTCACCGCCGGCTCCAGGCTGTTGCGGGACAGGGAGAACTGCTGGGGTACCGGTGCTGCCGGCCGCTGATATTCGGGCGCCAGAGAGACACAGCCTGCCAGGATGAATATCGTGCTGATGCTAAGTAGTTTTAATTTGAACATAACGCTTCTCGTCCAGGCCGACCTGGTAAATGGTTCAAATGAAGTCCGGATTATTGATAGGGATACTTTACAGAACGCTCTCTGTTTGCCGGGTGACAGAATAATGACAATGTTGTCATTATTGCTGTCATCCGTTGATAACGGTCGTGGGCACAATAGAATGACATTAGCAGCCTGTCGGAGAGAAAGATGAAAATACTGATCGTTGAAGACGAAATGAAAACCGGTGAATACCTCAGCAAGGGGCTGACTGAAGCCGGATTCGTGGTCGATCATGCTGATAATGGCCTGACCGGCTATCATCTCGCCATGACTGCCGAGTATGATTTGGTGATCCTGGATATCATGCTGCCTGACGTGAACGGCTGGGATATCATCCGTATGCTGCGCAATGCCGGCAAGGGGATGCCGGTATTATTACTGACCGCCCTCGGCACGATTGAACACCGCGTAAAAGGGCTTGAGCTGGGCGCGGATGATTACCTGGTAAAACCTTTCGCGTTTGCTGAGCTTCTCGCCCGGGTACGAACCCTGCTGCGACGGGGTAATACGGTGATCACGGAGAGCCAGTTCCAGGTGGCCGACCTTACGATTGATCTTGTATCAAGAAAGGTCAGTCGCGCCGGGAACCGCATTTTATTGACCAGTAAGGAGTTCAGTCTGCTGGAGTTTTTCCTTCGTCATCAGGGGGAAGTACTCCCGCGCTCTCTGATTGCCTCTCAGGTCTGGGACATGAATTTTGACAGTGACACGAATGCCATTGACGTCGCGGTCAAGCGGCTTCGCGCTAAAATAGACAATGATTACGAGCCGAAGCTTATCCAGACGGTACGGGGCGTGGGCTACATGCTTGAGGTCCCTGATGCGTAAAATGCTCTCCAGGCGCCCTTTCTCTCTCGCCCTGCGGCTGACCTTTTTTATCAGCCTGTCCACGATACTGGCGTTTATCGCCTTTACCTGGTTTATGCTGCATTCCGTTGAGAATCATTTTGCCGAGCAGGATGTCAGCGATCTGCAACAAATCAGCAAGACAATGCACGGCATACTCCAGTCGCCGTCCGATCCTGATGAAAAAAAGATAAGCAAAATAAAGGAGTCGATTGCCAGTTACCGTAACGTTGCCGTTCTGCTGATGGATCCGCAGGGAAATATCCTGTTCACTTCGGCACAGGGGGCGGCATTACGTCCGGCGATGAAGACGGCGGACTTCGGCTCACACTGTCGCGCGCAGGATGTTTTTCTCTGGACGGTGGAAGATCCGGTCATGCCCGTGCACGGCGGGCCGGGCATGAAGATGGAAACCTACCGGATTATCGCCTCTTCAGGAACCGCGACACTGCAGGGAAAAAACCAGAACTATGTCCTGCTGACGGGACTCTCCATCAATTTTCATCTTCACTATCTCGACGCACTGAAAAAGAATCTGATCGCGATTGCTGTGGTAATAAGTCTGCTGATTGTGCTCATCATCCGCGTTGCAGTTCGTCAGGGACATCTGCCCCTGCGTAACGTCAGTAATGCCATTAAAAATATCACCTCGGAAAATCTTGATGCGCGTCTGGAACCCTCACGTGTGCCCATTGAGCTGGAGCAGCTGGTCGTCTCTTTCAATCACATGATTGAGAAAATTGAGGATGTTTTTACCCGACAGGCCAATTTTTCTGCCGATATTGCACACGAGATCAGAACGCCGATTACTAATCTCGTGACGCAAACTGAAATTGCACTGAGTCAGGACCGGACGCAGAAGGAACTTGAGGATGTCCTCTACTCCAGTCTTGAGGAATATAACCGGATGACCAAGATGGTCAGCGATATGCTTTTCCTGGCGCAGGCGGATAATAATCAGCTGATCCCGGACCGGGTCATGTTCGACCTGAGTGCGGAGATCATCAAAGTCTTCGATTTCTTCGAAGCCTGGGCGGAGGAACGTAACATCACATTGAAATTCAACGGGGTGCATTGCCTTATCGAAGGTGATCCCCAGATGTTCAGGCGCGCCATCAACAATCTGCTCTCTAATGCCCTGCGCTATACGCCGGAAGGTCAGGCGGTAACCGTATCGATAAAGGAACAGGAAAATTATTTCGAACTCATGATTGAAAATCCGGGGAAACCAATCCCTGAAGAGCATTTATCAAGGCTTTTTGACCGCTTTTATCGTGTGGATCCTTCCAGGCAACGGAAAGGTGAAGGCAGTGGAATAGGGCTTGCTATTGTAAAGTCAATCGTGGAAGCACATCACGGCAGGGTCCATGTGGAATCGGATGTACGCTCGACACGTTTCATATTATCAGTACCAAGGTTTGAAAATATAATAAATAGCACCCCACAATCGTGATTTAAGGGAATAAAATGACAAAGTTGTCATCAGCCTGTCACGAGGCAAACAGAAGCCATTCGATATAATTAGTGCAACTTATCAGGAAGGCTTTATTACCTGCCAGGAAATGTTTCCAGGAGAATATACAGCCAGCCACCCGGTAAAACAGGTTAAGCGAAACAGCATTCTGTTTTCACTGAATGCGCTGACTTCAGTAACCGGACATCACTAATTCAGGAATGGAGAATTACCATGAAAAAAATTGTACTGGCAACTGCTTTAGGTTTTGGCCTGGTGTCTGCGTCATGGGCCGCTGAAACCGTGAATATTCACGAGCGCGTCAATAATGCCCAGGCTCCGGCTCACCAGATACAGTCAGCTTCTATCCCGTCAGCAGTCCAGGGGGAGACCTCCCGGATGGCCGGAATGAATCAGCATGAACAGGCCATCATTGCTCATGAAACCATGAATAATGGCTCTGCGGAAGCGCACCAGAAAATGGCTGAAAACCATCAAAAGATGATGGGAAACATTGCCGTCAACGATACCCGCCCGTCAGTCTCGTTCGCAGCGATGAATGAACATGAAAGAGCGGCCGTAGCCCATGAAACCATGAATAACGGCCAGTCCGGGGCGCACCAGGCGATGGCTGAAGCGCATCGCCGCATGATCAACGCTGGCTGAGTACCGCTGTAGTATGAGTGCTGTTACCTTTTCCTTGATAGATATTTCCTTAACCGGATATGTTGCTGCATTTTTGCCCCCGAACGGGGGTTTTTTTATCCCTCTCAGCTACAATTATCCTGTATCAACCTGAATAAGGATTAATTGCATGAAAATCAAAACCTCCCTTCTGGTTATTTTAATGTTATCCATGCCTGCTATTTCTGCTGAACATTCTGATATGAAGATGGGTGACATGGGGTCATCCGCCTCGTCGCAGGCATATATGTCCGGCATGAATGAAATGCATGAGAAGATGATGGCTGCGGTTAAGGAACCCGACCCTGACAAAGCCTTTGCAAAAGGCATGATCGCACACCATGAAGGCGCAATAGCCATGGCTGAAACGGAGCTCAAATACGGCAAGGATCCGGAAATGAGAAAACTGGCTGAGGACATCATTAAAGCGCAGAAAGGCGAAATCGACCAGATGAACAAATGGCTTGATAACCAGAAATAAGGGTTGTCAATACTGTATGCCGGGCGTGAATTTTATATCGTACCCAGAGTACAGGGGATCTGTTAATCGTTAATTAATAAAAACCCGAATTATTCCGGGTTTTTATTTTATTACCACTGAAGTCAGTTTTTCTGGAATGAGGGAGTCCGTCTGAGTTTCTCTGCCGATTATTCAGTGCGTCATGGCGATAATTTCGGTCAGGATCTCTTTCAGCTCCACTCTTTCCTGCACACCATCATGATAGGTGGATCTGGCGATGATTTTATCACCTGTCATCCGGGGCCAGAATGTATCCAGTACATTATCAGGCTTCATGCCGACCGCCCTGCCGATAATTTTTTTTGCATCACAGGTGTCCGTATAGGTGACCTGTACGCCGGTGAGTTCATGAATGAGATCCGGGCAAAGATAATTCTCTATCTCGCGCTTACGCGTGGCAAAAAACATCCTCCCGGCCTCCTCGACTTCTTTCTTTCGCTTCTGAATTGACTGGGCCTGAGAGGGATCTCCGCCCGTATCGGAGTCCAGAAATACGCACCAGGGGAGGCCCAGATCGTTGGCCAGGTTTAAGGTGACCCAGTGCTTGACACTCCCGCACCCCCCTATCAGAACAGGCACAACGCTGACATCTTCCAGGCAGGCGGGCAGTACACCGGACTGCTTCAGTGAACGTGCGGCATGCCTCAGGAAGGTGACATCCGATTTTCCTTCAACCAGCACAATGCCTTTCGCGCGTTCCATGCCGGTTTCCGGCAGCACTCCCAGGCTTTCCGTGGCTTCCTTCAGTACCGCGTGAACCGGCATTTTTACGACAGGTTCTCCTGACCGATCCCGGGTAACATAACGAACACCGTCGACAGGGATCAGTCCGGCAAGTGCCGGCACATGAGTGGTGACAATAATCTGACGGTGTGGCTGGCAGGCTAACGCCAGCAGCGCTTTCATCAGCAGAACCTGGTAGTTCGGATGCTGGGATGTTTCAGGCTCTTCGATGGCGTAAATGACATTTCGCTGCGTATTCGCCACCATTTTCTCGGCTTCAGCCCTGAAAAAATTCAGCAGAATAAGCCGCCTTATCCCGCTACCCCGCTTATTGATGGGGATACCATTTTCCCCGTCCAGGGTGAAACTGAAGGTCCACTTCGGTTTCTCCCTAAATCGTGGCGTCAGTTCACTGGCGAGTTCGGGAGCCATTTCCCGTAATTTATCCAGCGTACGCCGGGCGACATCCAGCACGCTGTCCTGAATTTCGTTTTCAAGCGCGGTGATTTTATCCTGCAGTGCAGCCTGAGCATCCTTCACCGCCTGCTGAAGGGGATTTTTGGCTTCGGAATCCCCGTCGCTGCTCTCCCTGTCGGCTTTAAAGAGCGCAAACGTGGGCAGTAAATCAAGGATCTTGCCCCACAGCGATTTTGTGTCGGTACCAAACTCCTTGTCGACATCCAGTAAAATTTCCGCGCAGTCATAAGGAACGGCTGCTTCCCTGATAGCCTGGCGCCATAAGGATGCCGTGCGTTTATCTGCCACATTTTCTTCAACGGCTTTTCCCACGGCCCTGAGCTCCGCCATTTTCATCCCCATTAAATTTCTCAGGGGCTCGTGCGCAGGATGCATGCAGCGGATGCAGGTTTGTTCAGGTTTACCTGTCGTTGTGGCTTTAAAGGATTTTACGATCTCGAAATTACCGTCTTTATTGAGAAGATGTTCAGAGGCGAGTGTGGTCTGCACGCGTTCGTCGATAATTATAGACTCCGGCAGATCATCAAACTCGCACGCGATTTCAAAACGGCTCGCGCCTTCTCTCAGGCTGAAGCAGTTCATGTCATTTCTGTCAGCCTTCATCCCTTCCGTTTCAAAAAAAATAGCCAGAGCCTCAAGAATGGTGGACTTGCCGAAATCATTACGCCCGACAATACCCGTCATTCCCTCATCAATGTTTATTTCCGTAGTGTTCCTGTAGCCCCTGAAATTTGTCAGTTTTATTTTTCTGAGTCGCATAGGCAGACCTGCTGTGTATTAGAAAAGGGGAACCCGAAGTCAGAAAGTGATATTTTTCAGAACCAGTCTGACCCGTATCAGCATATCTCACCTGCTCTCATAAATTTTGATCGCGCCCCGCTTTCTGAGAATCCCTTCCTTTGATAAATACCTGGCGAACAAAACGTGTCAGGGCATTCGCCACCGGACGCTGGCTGAGATGAGCTGTGGCGACAGGCTGCTTGCCGGTCATGCCAGCCCGGATCTGAGCTGTGCCAGTGACGAAGCCACTGACGGATTTATTGCAACAATGATAATAAAGAATTTTAAATTTGAGCTAAAAAGCAATAATCACCTCAACGCAACAATGTTTGTTCATTAGTGCTCTTGTTGCATTAATACTTCTTCGCCTCTCCTGAGATCCGAAAATGACCAAAGTCGGATCTGGACTGAGTCATCTTAGGGAAGGGTGAAGGAGATACGGCAGGAGAGAGTTCAAAGCAAAATGCAGGTGGAAACCGAATGCTGCCGCGAGTGCTTAAGGAACTGGCAAGTAAGGCTCCGTATGCGCGCCCGACCATCGTACCCGGATCCTCGCTCACCCTTTACGAGTACCTGCAGGATGGCAAACTCGACGCCGGTGTGGTTGTGGCACCGCCATAGTTTTGAGCCTATGGTTGTAGGCTCAAAAAAGGGTTATGAGCTGCAAACGGTAAATCAGAAATTCAAAAATGTATTTGAAAGGCAATCCATTGCCAGAATAATGATGTCTTGGAGACAACTAATCATGGATCCTAATGATGCATCAGGGTTTATTATGCTAATTTTCATAGTGAATTTAATTTTAATTATGGCGAAAAAGCACCATTCCCGCGTGATGAAGTTCGTCATTACTGACAAAAGTTCCATCAGCTGTAAAACCGGTGTCGTCCTGATAATAGATTCTATTTCCACGAATATCATAGTCGCCCTGATAGGCATTGGCCTGGAAACCTCGGGCTTCATCGTAACGTCCATTAGGAAAAAGCTCATGGCGAATGAACCCATCTTCAGTAACCCAGAGGCCAGTATAAATATGCTGTTTTTTCATATAATTCCTGATGATATGTATGAGTATTAGAGATGGTTTTTGTATTCGTGTATTATTGCACTGCTCTAAAGAGCAATGCCAGTCACGAGAAGCGTCTACTTTTGCGATGCTACTTTTTTTTGGTAGGGGTTAATTCTGCCGACATATACACCCTGTTTTTAAAAGATGCCCCAAGGATTTCATATGATTTCCCCTGTTTTGTTGCCAGTGCTGATATTTTTTTCTCAGCGCCCTCGATAGTTGAATCGACTGCCGTAACAGTTTGGGCCGTGGCGCTCAAAGATAATGAAGAAATAATAATTGCTGCAGTTAAATGATGAATGTTTTTCATGATAACCTTCCTGTTAATGGATTGATGCTGATTTATAAAAGAGGGAATAATGTAAGTTTTCATTTATTCCCTGTGCCATATTGGTTTCTGCAATTAACACAATGTCAGTGTCAGTTGAGAATGACATAATAAATTAACTATTGTCATTTCATCAGCAGAGCTTATTCCAGAGACATTAAATAAATAATGATTTCAGATATTTACATCATCCCGCTGCCATACGCTTCAGTTTGCGGATGCTGTCGGCCTGATGGTTATTTCTGTTGTATCAACGCTTTCCGGAGCCTCAATTACATGTCGTACGGCACGGGCAATATCAGCGGGTTTAAGTGCAACAGAGCGGTATGCATCCATCACCGCCATGGTTTCAGCATGGGTGATGGTTGAGGCAAGTTCGCTTTCCACAACGCCAGGATTAACGCAGGTCACGCGGATTTTCGAGCTTTCCTGACGTAGACCATCAGAAATGGCCCGTACTGCAAACTTGGAGGCGCAATAGACAGCGGCTGTTGGCACAACTGAAAGGGCACCGATAGAGCCAAGGTTAATTATCTGTCCAGAATCCTGAGCTTCCATCACCGGAAGTACTGCGCCAATTCCCCATAGCACGCCCTTGATATTAACGTCAATCGTACGTTCCCATTCATCCTGTTTGCCGGCCGCAAGCGGTGAAAGTGGCATGATGCCCGCATTGTTAATCAGAACGTCAACACGACCCCAGTTATCAAGAGCTGACTGCACAAACTGAGCCATGGACAGTCGGTTTGTGACATCCAGCTCCCGCGCTTCAGCAATACCGCCGGTGCTGCGGATTTCTGCTGCAATGGCTTCGATACGATCCAGTCTGCGTGCCCCTAATAGCACCTTCGCACCTGTATTTCCAAGCTCTCGCGCAATCCCTTCCCCAATGCCGCTTGACGCGCCGGTAATTAATATAACTTTATCCATCATGTGCTCCTTCAGTTGAGTTCAGAGAGATGATAGAACTTTATGATTAGTTCCAGTATCCTGCTTTCACTGGACTCAGTGGTTAGCAAAACTAAACAATGAAAATTGATCTCAATCTTTTACCTATTTTTATCGCGGTTGCTGAAGAGCGTAATTTCACCACAGCCGCAGCCCGACTGGGAGTTACACGCTCGGCGGTTAGTCAGGGAATAAGGCGGCTTGAGGATACTTTCGGCACAATGCTGGTAATGCGGACAACACGTTCCGTAAACCTGACTGAAGCGGGAGAACGACTGCGTACATCCCTGTCATTACCTTTATCCAGTATTGAGGCTGCGTTCGAAGAGATTGCATCCGACAGCACGCCACGTGGACTTCTGAGGATTGCGGTAACCTCCATAGCTGAAGAGTTTCTGTCAGGTCCGCTGATCTCCTCGTTTGCGGCTGCTAATCCAGCCGTGACGATCGATATTGTCGTGACTGATGAGGAATTTGATATTGTGGCCGCTGGTTATGATGCTGGCGTAAGGCTTGGGGATGTGATCGAGAAAGATATGGTTGCCATCCCGCTTACAGAAAAGCAACGTGAAATGGTGGTTGCGTCCCCATTCTATCTCACAGCTAATAGTCCACCTCTGCATCCGCGTGAGCTTGTGCATCATCAGTGTATCGGATGGCGTCCTTCCCCGGAGGTTGCTCCTTATCGCTGGGAATTTGAAGAGAACGGGAGAGCTTTCGACGTGGCGGTAGAGCCGCGAATAACAACGAATGACCTGCATCTCATGCTGAGGCTGGCTCTTGCCGGTGGGGGTATAACATTTGCTCCTCAGGAAACATTCAGGCAGTACATTGAAAATGGTCAACTTGTTTCAATGCTTGATGATTTTCTTCCCCATTTTCCTGGCTTCTATCTGTATTTTCCTCAACGCCGGAATATAGCGCCAAAACTACGCGCCCTGATCGACCATGTAAGACGATGGCGGCAACCGCATGCATAATGTTAAGCACGCAATATTTTGTGATGTAAAGCTGTTTTCTGAGGACTGACTCATTTAGTTATTCTGGCACAAAGCAGACATCCCACCTTCATGCGTTCTTTCTGCCGTCAGTTAACCCAGTCTTCCAGCGTCAGACCCGGCACCCGCTCAAACTCCCTCGTATTGTTCGTGACCAGCACGGCGCCGGCCGCAATGGCGTGCCCGGCAATCGCCGTGTCGTTCGAACCGATTGGCGTCCCGACGAGGCGCAGCGCGACCTTAATCTCCATGGTGGCGTCCACCGCAGCCCGGTCCCAGGGCAGGATAGCATCGAGGCGGGCGCAGAACGCGTCAACCAGCTCAATGTGACTTGGGGAGGCCTTCGGCCGATGGCGCCGAAGCGCATCTCGGAGTGGGTGATGGCCGAGATCACGATACGGTGGCTGTGCAGCACCGCCTGTTCCTGGCGCTTAAGCACCGCTTCAGGCTGCTCGTATGCCACGAAACAGATTCAGAATTTGCTGGCACTTTAGTTCGCTTCTGGCGCAAAGCGGACTTTACTGACCGGACACGGTGCCTGAGGTCAGTCAGGGCGTTCAGGGTGAAAATAATAAGCGTCGCTTCGTCGCTGAACCGCCGTCAGGCTCACTTATCCACGCACAGCAATAATCAGCGCCTTTTAGTTCCTGAAGGGCAATAATTCCGATTCAGCAACAATTTTATTTAATTAGTGCCTTTTCTGCATCAATTCCTCTCATTTTCTTCGCAGATCCGAAAACCCCAAAAAAGGCAGTTCCGGATCTGCTTCCTCCCCTCCGGCGCGCTGCCGCCCCCTGACACAATATGTAGCGGTTCCGTCAGCTGCTGATGACGCTATATGTTGTGTTACTCCCCCGCCCCGTGATCGCCCGCTTACCCTCAGAAAAGGGCGCTTCGCTTATTCCCCCGCCGTGGTACACTTCCGGAAAGTTGTCATATGCAGGAAAGTCGGATCACACCGGCACAGCCACCCGGTAATTTAACAGAGTGGTTATATGGCTGCTTATTATCAGGCTGTAAATTATGACGAGAGGTAAAATCATCCCGGTGATAGATACGGGGCGGGCAGACGATTGTGCTGCGCGTCATAATTACTCTGAGTGACTATTTCCTTGATTGTCTCTACAGATGATGCTTCAGGAGGATTTTTTGAATGCAGGTATCGAAATACACAACAGCTGACGCGTTAATTCAGGAACTTCATGATGAAGGACACGATGTCATCTATGAGCGAATTACTGAATATCCGGTTCTGAGAGGGGTCGGCCAGATCCCCCCGGCAAAACATTTACTCACTCAGGAAGGATACGTCGTCGGGATCTTCGTTGAACCTATGGGGGGATGGCGCCGGCGTGAAAGCGATGACTGCGTCAGAGATGAACCGGGTATCGAAGACAACCCTTTCAAGGTGAAGCACGATGTTAATGCGCCCCGGAAAATAATCCGACGCGTGTAGGAAACGCTTTCAGCAAGGCGGGATTTCTTTGTGAAGGTGAATATAGTATTAACGAAAAGGAGAGGGAAACGATGAGTAAACTGACCGGTTACTCGATGGGGCTTATAGCCCTGCTGGCAGGAGCAACACGGGATGCCGGTGCGGCAACGCTCAGTGAAATGCGGATGATTAATGCCAGTCAGAAACCAGGGATGGTCGTTACCTGCAACCGGACCTCGGAAATTCCGCAAAAAGGCGGGGCTCCCGTTCGTATTGAAACTCTCCTCACGGGCGTGGTGCTGCAGAACGACGGCGATAGCCTGGCGTTTGATGTGACCTTTACACAGCGGCACTCTGAACAGACGGACCCTTTTCGTACGGAAAAATACCGGCTGACCACTGAGCTGGAAGCTACCCGCCAGAAGTTGACTGTTGATCCTGAGACAATCGAACTTTCGCTCCCCAATGCCCGTGGTCTCGAAGAAACTTTCCTCGCGGGGATGAAAGCCAGATCGGTTTCGTATGACGACTACAGTCGTTATCGGGTCTTATCTGCTACCGATTATCAGATCCTGCCGGGCCCGGATTCCCCGGATGCGCCGGTGATGCACTGCACGGTCCGCTCAGCATCCAACTGATTGTGGTTTCGCGCATCGGTACCGGGCTCGGTAAATCCTTTAACAGAGAAACGTTCATTATGACAATACCCAGTAAATCCATTTCAGAGCAGATCATCGCACTGCTGACTTTTTGTCAGCAATTACAGTCCGATAAAGACGGGGTCAGGCGGCTACCACCGGACAAAGCAGCGGTGGGAGTGTCTGAAGAAGTATTCGACAGTTTTGCCCGTCAGATACAACATGCCTGTATGTATGCATCGATGACTGACCGCCTGCTGGCCATGCAGAGCCGCCTTGCAGAAGTCGGTCGCCGGCTTGAAAAACATGGCAGAATTGAGGTTCACGCTGAAGAAAATTATGCGGAGGCGGCACTTAACTGGCTTGCCTCGAAGGCCGGAGATGAAGCGGCATGAGCATGCCCGTGATTCAGGGGGGATTTCAGGGCGTAATGCCCGCCCAACTGCCGGTGGCCATTGACTACCCTGCAGCACTGGCCCTGCGCCAGATGGCTCTCGTTCAGGATGAACTCCCTAAATACCTGCTGGCACCGGAGGTGAGCGCCCTGCTCCACTATGTGCCCGATCTGCACCGTAAGATGCTGCTGGCAACCCTGTGGAATACCGGCGCGCGCATTAACGAAGCCCTCGCGCTGACCCGGTCTGATTTTTCTCTGGTGCAACCCTACCCGTTCGTACAGCTGGCCACACTTAAACAAAGGACTGAAAAAGCCTCCAGAACGGCTGGCCGTACGCCCGCCGGCAGTCAGGCTCACCGACTGGTACCCCTTTCAGATACGAACTATGTCAGCCAGCTGGAGATGATGGTGGCCACCCTGAAAATTCCGCTCGAACGCCGCAATAAACGAACCGGCAGAACCGAAAAAGCGCGTATCTGGGAGATCACAGACCGTACCGTACGGACCTGGCTCAACGAAGCGGTGGAGGCCGCAGCGGCCGACAGGGTGACGTTCTCAGTGCCGGTGACGCCCCATACGTTCCGCCACTCCTACGCGATGCACATGCTTTACGCCGGCATACCACTGAAGGTGCTGCAGAGTTTAATGGGGCATAAGAGCATCAGCTCGACGGAGGTCTACACGAAGGTGTTCGCACTCGATGTGGCCGCGCGACACCGTGTGCAGTTCCAGATGCCAGAAATGGAAGCGGTGGCCATGCTGAAAGGTCAAAATTGACTGAATAGTTCAGCTGGAGTCGGGATTATGCCGCTGGCACGTCGTGTCAGTGCGGTGTGATCTGCCCGGATACGTCGACCGGAGCGCAGGTAATCTTGTTCAAAAAGACACCAAAAAAACCGCAAAAGCGGGTTTTAGGCTCAGAGGTAACGCAACGCTAAGAACTCATCAATCAAGCTACAAATGATGACTAGTCGGTTTTGCCGCGTTACTGACATTAGGTCGCGCAGCTGCAGAATACGAAACGCAAGCAATGATTAAAAAGTCATGTATGCTCAGTCGCAGGAAAATCAGGGCATGAAATAAAAGTTACACAATAGACACAACAACCTATTGGAGGAATTTTTATGCTCTTAATACTGTTTTATATGTTTCTAAACGCATCGTTTGCTTCACAAATAGCTATTCTGGCCTTTGTAATCCTCTTAACCTTTCTTCAGAAGCTAGTTATTGCAAGCCAGAGATCAGGTAATAAATAATTTTATCCGGCGCGATACGTCGAACCATGTACACTGCATTGTTAAAAGACTGGATGCTTGGCTGAGGATTGATATGGAAAAAGAAACCACTAATTGACCGGTTATTGATCCGAGAAAAGGAAATGCTACCTGTCTGGCAGAACATTGCCTTTCAGTCACTTAACTGGCAGCATTGCTACAGTTTATTGGAGCAGATAGTATTTGCGGGTAAATTTGGAAAGCCCGAAGTAACTTCCAGCTTGAAAGAAGATTATCGGCAGTTGAAGAAATTGAATATAGGTATCAGAAGTTCAACATCTAAACTGGTGGAGATGATGTTGGCACGCGAGGCAATTCTTATCCGTAATGCTACGGCAATTATTCATACCAACAGCCTAAGTCTGAGCGCTTGTTTTACAAAGTTCATCCGCCAATTACCATCGATTACACTTCTCAGAACGGCTCTGAGCCAGATAGTTCACGTTCAGAATGGTCTCTTAAGATTTCTGAAGTAAGCTCCCTGCTCCCATACGTGTTCGATAGGCATTATAAGATACAATAGATAATTAGCCAGAAAACTGTCATGAGCTAATGATGCTCATGTGTTGTCCTACCTACTTTCTTCAGGTGACCATATTCAATAGGGATCTCAAAGGCTTCAGTACAGTAGTTAGCGCTCCGGTCAATACTACTTTCTGATACGAACTTAGTCGAAGTGCGATTACACCGTTTATAGTACCGGAGCGTACTAATTTATGAACCGGTTAAAGCGAATAGACATCCATATGAAGTCATGGACCATGATTCTCTTACTTAGCGGATGAAGTGATTGCGACTCCCGTAGCTCATAGGGCTCCGTTCTTCGTATCGGTTACCCTCAAAAAGTATCGTCATTTTTACAAAACACGAATGCTGTACTTCAGCATAGCGGATATGTTGTTACAGAGTATAGGTGTTCACAAACCGATCATATCCACAGAAGTTTATATCGGACTTTGCTGCGCAGCACCCAGTACCATTTACTAAATCTCAATTGAGGCTGCTAGCTATAAAGTTACTGCTTAGGAAATCATCCTGAGATGGCTTAGAAGTAATTGTTAGGTGGGGCTAATCCGGTTTTGAGAGGAGGTTCTGTTGTGACGAATGTTACACTTTCCATAAATGATGAATGATTCCGATTAGTTATCCACATATACAGTTAATAGATCCAATATTTTAGATCCACATAAGATCCTTTATGGATCCTAACAGTTCCAATTAGAACCAAACAGATCCCCGATCGCTGAGAGCCTTGTCCCACCTGACTTCAAGGCGTGTTATGGGGAGTTGTAGAGGGAAGAAAGGGAGTTAAAGCGGGTATAAAGGGAGCTGTGATGGGTAAAAGGTGACTTGTAAAGGGTAAAAAGTGATTTGCAGAGGGAGAAAAGGGAGTTACAGTGGGTAACATAGGGAGCTGTGGTGGGAAAATTCTTTCTGCACTGTATAAATTTTTCATAAGGTGGATAAGTTGGATAATTCTAATAAAAACATATACTTCTTCCCTGATGCTATCCCTGAATCTGTAGAAGGCGAAGGGAAATCACTAACAGTCACCAGCAATTCAAGTGTTCAGCCTGCAGCATTGATGCGCTTAGGCATATTTGTTCCAGCAAACAAAAGCGGTGACTCAGGCGATGCAATTGATGCAAGCGAAATCTTGTCTTCGTTAGAGCTTTCAAGGTCAGAAGGTTATACGAAGATCATTATCACCGGGCCAAGGCTTAACCTTTCTACTGACTTAAAGGTCTGGATGGGTATAATTCACGCATTCTCAAAGTACGGTATTGCCAGCAACGCGATCACTCTTTCATTTCATGAGTTTGCGGGGCTATGTCAGATACC
Source organism: Citrobacter amalonaticus (assembly GCF_018323885.1). NCBI lineage: Bacteria > Pseudomonadati > Pseudomonadota > Gammaproteobacteria > Enterobacterales > Enterobacteriaceae > Citrobacter > Citrobacter amalonaticus. Next base: position 54,593 of record NZ_AP024586.1, read on the forward strand.
CTCAAAACGCTTGGATTCAAGGCTTCGTGGGAACATACGCGATTCTCTAACACGTATTCGAGGTAAGACCATTACTTTGAGTACTATCGGCTCAAAAGGCGCCTATGTCACAGGGTTATTAAAGACAGGACGTTTCAACTCGGATGAAGATACTATCGAGCTTGAGGCTGATAGCAAGTTATGGGAGCTGTATAGGGCTGATTATCTCACCCTACTGCGTAAGAAGCCGCTAAACGCGCTTCCACGACAGGAGGCTGCTCAGGCGCTATACACTTATTTGGCCAGCCTTCCTGAACGTCCTGCGGACATTTCGTTCACCAGATTGAGAGCTCGTCTGATGCTCACCAATCGAATCAGCGATCAAAACAAAGTCATTCGTGCTGCTTTGCAAAAACTAAAAAGTATTGGCTACCTGGACTATCTCCTTAAAAAAGAAGGACGTGAGACTATGGTACGAGTTCTTAGTAGAAACCCTGCCTTAAAACCGAGTGACCTGTAGAGGGAAAAGTGACTTAGAGCGGGTGATACTTTTACCCAAAAGTGAGCTGCAGAGGGTATCGCCCCACAGCTCCATAAGGTGACCTGTGACGGGCTATCTTCTCGGCATATTGAACGAAGGGTATGTTGTTGGGCTGAAGAGAACTGATTTGGTTAAATATGGGGAGTTGTAGCGGGATAAGCTTCCCTGTAACTCCCTGAGAAACCCGGTTCGACAGCTTCCTTCCCGTTCTAGCTCCCTTTTTTATTTCTTATTCCCTCCTTAGCTCCCCTGTGCCATCTCCAGCTCCCTCTATAAGTCACTTTCTTAAGTTCCCACCTTAGCTCCCTTTAATCACACTTGGTTTCCCTCTTCAACTCCCCGGTATCGAGACTCATATTCCCCCCTTAGCACCCTTTGTATTTACCCTTTCAAGAAAATTTCATTCGTAACCACGGCGTGCTGAATGGCGGGGTCTGCAATTACCATATTTTTACTATTGATTAACTGATTGCCTAGTCATTTTTTGAACAACTTTGCAATTTTAAAGTTGGTTTGCATTTTTAGTGTTGCTTTGCGTGATTTATCAAGATTTAATGTATCCATGCAAAGTTAACCTAAAGGACTTTAAGATGGGATTAATGGATACTCTTGACCAATGCATCGCAGCTGGTCATGAAATGACACAAGCGATTGCTATTGCACAATTCAACGATGATAGCCCTGAAGCAAGAAAAATCACACGTCGATGGCGTGTCGGGGAAGCTGCAGATCTTATTGGTGTTTCATCTCAAGCCATTCGGGATGCAGAAAAAGCAGGCCGCCTCCCCCATCCTGACATGGAAAAGCGTGGCCGGGTAGAACAGCGGGTTGGATATACCATTGAGCAGATTAATCATATGCGAGATGTTTTTGGTACACGTCTGCGTCGACCGGATGAAGGTGTTCCACCGGTAATTGGAGTTGCCGCACATAAAGGTGGTGTTTATAAAACTTCTGTGTCTGTCCATCTTGCTCAAGACCTTGCTTTAAAAGGCCTGCGTGTTTTATTGATAGAAGGCAATGACCCTCAGGGTACTGCGTCCATGTATCATGGATGGGTTCCGGATCTGCATATCCATGCTGAAGATACACTTCTACCCTTCTACCTTGGCGAAAGAGATGATGCAACATATGCAATTAAGCCAACGTGTTGGCCGGGTCTGGATATAATTCCTTCGTGCCTGGCTTTGCATCGTATTGAAACTGAACTTATGGGCCGTTTTGATGAGGGAAAATTGCCCACGGAACCTCATATGATGTTGCGTCTTGCAATAGAAACGGTTGCTCAGGACTATGACGTAGTTGTGATCGATAGTGCTCCTAATCTCGGTATAGGGACGATTAACGTTGTATGTGCTGCTGATGTACTCATCGTTCCTACCCCGGCAGAACTTTTTGATTACACATCGGCGCTACAGTTTTTTGATATGTTGCGTGATTTGCTGAAAAACGTTGATCTACAAGGCTTCGAACCTGATGTCAGAATTCTTCTTACAAAATATAGTAATAATAATGGTTCCCAGTCTCCCTGGATGGAAGAGCAGATACGTGACGCCTGGGGAAGTATGGTTTTAAAGAATGTGGTCCGTGAAACAGATGAAGTAGGTAAAGGTCAAATTCGAATGCGTACCGTCTTTGAGCAAGCCATAGATCAACGTTCTTCAACAGGTGCATGGCGAAACGCACTCGCGATCTGGGAACCCGTTTGCAATGAAATATTTGATCGACTGATTAAACCTCGTTGGGAGATTAGATAATGAAACGTGCTCCGATAATACCCAAATCTACTCCAGCACAATCTCCTGCTGCGCCAGCGTCTGCTCCAGCTGCCCCTATGGTTGATTCTCTAATCGCCAGGGTTGGAGCAATGGCAAAAGGAAACATAATCACCCTCCCCGTCTGTGGTCGTGATGTGAAATTTACACTGGAAACTATACCGGGAAATAGTGTTGGAATATCCACGAGAGTATGGGTTGGTAATGAGCGAGATCAGGATTTTCTGACGGAAGAAGCGCTTGATGATCTAATTCCATCATTCCTGCTTACAGGACAGCAGAACCCTGGTTTTGGTAGGAGAGTCTCTGATTACATAGAGGTTGCTGATGGCAGCCGTCGTCGTATGGCTGCGATACTTACTTCAAGTGAATATCGCATTCTTGTCGGAGAACTTGATGATGAGCAAATGGATTCGCTCTGCAAGATTGGTAATGATTACAGGCCAACAAGCGCATATGAAAGAGGTAGGCGTTACTCATTCCGGCTGGAGAATGAGTTCAACAACAATATTTCCGCATTAGCCGATGCTGAAAATATTTCCCGTAAAATCATCACGCGTTGTATCAACACTTCAAAGCTGCCTCGTGATTTAATCACGCTCTTCTCTCATCCCGGTGAGTTATCCGCACGAGCTGGAGATAATTTGAATCGTCTTTTTAGTGATGATGAAGGCTTACTGCTAGAAAAAATCAGTGAACTTTTGGACAAACGCAAAAGTGGTATTGTGTTTGAAACAGAAGAAATCATTCAGTTTTTAACTAATGCTCTAAAGACCTCTAAAGTTAATGTGACACCATCACCACTCAACCGTGAGTTTGCTCCTGGAGCAACTGCGCAATACAAAGCAAATAGAATTGTATTTAACCTCGACCGTTCAAAGATTCCTCAGCATTGCATTGAACAAATTGAAGGCATTCTTGAAAAACTTCAACAATCTGGTTCAGTATAATTTTTAAAATTTCTATTTACTCTCATTATGTCTCATGACGAACGGTCCCAGCCCTAAAACTGGGACCGTGGTCCCGACACCACAACTGGGACCGTGGTCCCAACACCACAACTGGGTGTCAACGCAAAGTAGAAAGGGCACCTTCATTGCGAAACAGAAATGTCCTGTAATTTGCCTGAGCGGCTTCCGGCAGCTAAGTGCCAAAAGCGGACTCTTTTCTCAGCATGAATCAGAACAAATACCAGACGTTATATTATGCGCGCTGCAAACCGGCTTTCAGGTAATCCGGCAAAAAAAGGTGAACGGATACTGAAAAGTGCACCGTCATAGCTGGTAGGTTCAGCGAGACCCGAGCGTGCACTGGTACAAAAAAGCGCGTTCAGAGACGAGCCGCCAAGTACCGGACAGGTGGTCTGAATGGCAGGAGCAGACAGAACGCTGTGAATTTCTCCTGCAGGACTGTAACGAACAACCCTACTACCGCCCCATTCGGCGTTCCACAGATACCCCTGCGCATCAATGCAGGATCCATCAGGCGCGCCGCCGTCTTCTACTTCAGTAAAAATTCGCTGATTGCTGAGTGAAGGGTAATCACAACAAAAAATGCGTCCCTGCATGGAATCGCTGTAATACATGGTGCAGCCATCCGGGCTGAAGCAGATGCTGTTAGGTATGGCCACCGCAGGCAGACTCAGCGTCTCTGTTTCCAGAGTGGCTGCGTTCAGTCTGTGAAATTTGCCAATAGCCTGTAGGGGATTGCCGTCGTGCATTGAGCTGAATACAAAATTCCCTGCGCGATCGCAGCGCCCATCATTAATACGTGTCCCCTGGGCACCAGGTGAAGCAGCAATCAAGGTAAAAATACCGCTCTGCAGATCGTAATAGCCGAGGCGGGATTCAAAACCCATCAGCAGTACGTTTTCTTTCTCAGTCAGCGCAAATGAGCCGAGGCGTTCAGGTAAGGACCAGCGGCTGATTTCTTCACTGTCTTCCTGCATGGCGAGTAATTCACGGCCCTCAATATCTGTCCAGTACAGGCGGCGTGTTCTTTCACACCAGAGAGGACATTCTCCCAGTTCATTACTGACATGAGCTGCGATCGTAAGCATTGTGTTACCTCAGTGAGGCAGGGTTCCCTGCCTTAATGGATTAATTCCTGACGCTACCGGTGTATGATTTTTCTCTGTCAGTTCATGAAACGGTGTGACAGGCGATCACCAAAGAGCATGATTGCAAGACCGGCCAGCATGACCAGCATCCCAGCCAGTTTGAGCAACGAAACAGGTCGCCTTATGGCACCCAGAAGGCCAAAATGGTCAATCATATGAGACGAAAGTAGCTGACCGACAATCGCCAGGCCGAGAAGGGCTGAAAACCCAATTTTGGGCGCGAGCACGACATAGCTGAAAAGAGCGCAGGCCCCAATCAGCCCCCCCGCCAGGCTCCACAGCGGTTGAGAAGGAATGGCCACAATCGAGGTGAACAGTCCCCCGCGCAAAAATGCGTAAACGCCAAGGCTGAATGCGCCGGCCGTAAACGAAAATAACGCAGCGGTAACAGGGTCACCTCCCAGCCCCCGGGCCAGCTGGCTGTTCAGGGTCGTCTGCAGGGTGATACCAAGACCTGCGGCAAAAGCGATGACGTAATAAATCATGCTCATACGTTTCATACCTGTCAGTGAGTCTGCGCCGGCGGCAGGAAGGTCTCTGCAAAAATGTCTGGCTCATACCCGGCAGCGGCAAACAAATGCGCCCGGGATTCATCAATCGCTGCGTGAAGACGCGCGCTGTCCACGCCCACGACTTTGCCATGCTGCTTGAAGATGCGTCCGCCGATCATGACGGTATCGATGTTGCTTCGCTCCGTTGCATGCACCACGGTGCCGAAAGCATTCCCGTTCGGGTAGAGATTGATATCGCCAGCGTTAATCAGGATAAGGTCTGCCTGTTTGCCTGGCGTCAGGCTGCCAATTTTGTCCTGCAACCCTGCACAGGCTGCGCCATCGACAGTCGCGGCTTTAAGGAGCTGCGCTGCCGGCAGCGTTTTCAGCGAGTGGGGTGAATCGCAGCAGTGCTGCTGGTGCATGCCCATTACCCTTTGCAGGTAAAAGGCCACACGCATTTCCATAAACATATCGGTACTGTAAGACGTTTCGTTATCAACACTCAGGCCCGGGTTGATACCATGACGCTGCGCGGCTTCAATGGCGAACATCCCGCTTTTAATGCCATAGTGCGAATCGGAACGGGGGCAGACGTTTACCCGTACACCGGCTTTGCGCAGGATGTCCCATCCCTCATCGGGCAGCGCCGTGCAGTGATTGAAAATATTGTCCGGCCCCAACAGCCCCTGCTGATGCAGTGATTCAAGTTCAGAGGCCATCTCAGCACCGAAGAATTCTGTGACGATTGGTAGTCCCAGCCTACGCGCCTCCGCCCACAGTTCCGGCTCCAGCTGGGCCATGACACCCAGAGAGACAAGTCCTTCAGGGTTGTTTTTGAAATACTTCTCCTGCAGGCGCTGCCAGTTACCGGGCCAGTGCGCTCTGTCCCATTCGCCTGCAACGGGTGCCCCGGAGGCGTGGATAGCACGAATGCCCGAATCCAGCAGCGCCTCTACGGCGGCATCAGAGTGTGCAGCGGTGCGACTGTTGTGGGAATTATCAATGACGGTGGTGATACCCGCATCAATTGCGCCCAGGGCAGTAAGCAGGTTACCCACATAAATATCGGCAGGGCGATAATATTTGGCGAAAGAGAAATGCGTGGCGTTGCTGTAGTCATCCAGACAGGTTGCATTAGGGTTGATACGACGCAACTGGCCTTCCCATGAGTGACGATGTGAATCCACCATACCCGGCATGGCAATCATGTTCGTGGCATCTATCACGTGGGCATCCTGCGCGTCCAGGTTCTGACCCACGGCAGTGATGGTTGAACCACGAATAAGGATGTCGCCGTGCTCAATGTTGCCCACGTTGTCATCCATGCTCAGGATCGTTGCGCCCCGAATCAATGTTAACGGTGGGTTTGCAGTCTGGTTATTCACAATATTTCTGATGTAATCGTTCATCTGAACAGCCTCTTTCTTAGCAATGTGAGAAACGATACGTGGCTCGATTAAAGTGAAAAAGATTCTTAAACTGTTTTCATAATTCATAATTCACGAATAATAATTTTCACTGATTATCGGCTGAGAGGAAGAAATGGATCGCATTCAGGCTATGCAGATCTTTTTACGCGTGGCTGAAGCCGGGAGCTTCGTACGGGCAGCAGAAACGCTTTCACTGCCCTCATCGACGGTTACCAGCACGATAAAAAGTCTTGAGAAGTATTTGCAGGTTCGCCTGCTTAACCGGACAACGAGGCGGGTCAGCCTTACCCCTGAAGGTATGCAGTATCTCGGTGAGTGCAGGGAAATACTTTCCTTAATCGAACATGCAGAATCCGGGCTGAAGGATGCCGGAAGGCGGCCACAGGGACGTTTACGCGTTGATATGCCGGGCGGGATAGCCCATTTCATCGTTATGCCAAACCTGAAAGATTTTTACCGGCTTTATCCGGATATTTACCTGATGATTGGCGTCAGCGACAGACAGGTGAATCTGGTTCAGGAGGGCGTTGACTGCGTGATCAGAACGGGAGAGCTTAATGACTCTACGCTTGTGGCCCGCCCACTTGGCCGGTTTCGGTGGATCACCTGTGCCTCTCCTGACTATCTCAAGGAATATGGTATTCCTCAAACCCCGGATGATTTGTCAGAGCATCGGGCCATCCACTATTTTTCCGGCTCGGGCAGGCGCACAGACGAGCTGCATTTCCTGCGTGGCACCGAAAATTTGTACGTGCCTGTAACTGGAAACGCAGCCGTTAACGAAACGGGACTCTACATTAAAATGTGTCTTGAAGGTTTTGGGCTGGCACAGCTGGCAGAAAGTATTGTTTCTGAGGATCTTCAGAAAGGCAGGCTTGTTGAAGTTCTGGATGACTGGCAACCGCCATCAGTTCCGGTCACATTGCTTTATCCGCATCAGCGGTTTCTTTCTCCAGCGATTCGCGCTTTTGCTGACTGGGTTGCCGGACTATTCCAAAAGGGTGACGTCCGGGGGTGAAATCACCGCATGAAAAACTTATCCCGAAGTATGAATTATCATGCAGATGTCGGGCAGGGTTGATCCTTTACCCTTCCCCCGGAAATGACAAGCCCTGTTCTGAAAACATCGGGCGTTGCCCTGGTTCAGGAATATGTCGCAATCAGGTGTTCGCTGAAACGGTGGATTTCATTTTCCACATCCGGCGATTTGACCACATCATTAGTGATGAAAGTGGGCAAAGGAACCATGCCAAGGAACTGGTTTAACTTATGAAATTGAAGATACAACCCGTCCACACCCTGACCCTCAAAGAACTGTTCCGGATCGGTAAAGGCTTCCAGCGGGGCATTCCAGGTCAGGGACAGCATGTATTTTTTGTTCTGAAGAAGCCCGCCCGATCCGTACTTTTTTGAGTCATCAGAACGTGTACGGCCATCACTTTCATAGAGGGCCCCCTGGCCCGCCGTAAATACCTCATCGACCCATTTTTTTACCGTCCAAGGTTCACCCATCCACCATCCGGGCATCTGATAAATCAATACATCGCTGCTTAGGATTTTGGTGATCTCGTCCTGCGGTTCAAATTCGCAGTCAGCCTTCGTTACGGAGACGTTGTGCCCAAGCTTGCTCAGCACCTTACGCGCAGTATTGACATAGAGCTCGTTTAGCTCGCCTCTGGCGAAGTTAAAACTTTTAGCGCCACTGATAATCAAAATATTACCCATAAAAATTATGCCTTTTCATAGTATTAGAAGCTGAATATTTAAAACAATCTTCTGCTTTAGCGACGGCAACGGTTACCCTGCCGAGGCGGCAGGTTCGAGGCAGACGTTGCGTCCTGCGGCCAGTCCGGTACAGGCACCGGCCACCGTTATTGCAGCGGTCATCAGCAACGGTACTGTCCAGCCACCGGACCAATCGTGGACTTTACCCAGCAACAGGGGACCCATCGCGGCCATCAGATAGCCCACACATTGCGCCATGCCTGACAGTGCCGCAGCGTCGCCCGCATTTGTTGTCCGCAATCCGATGAAGGTCAGACCCAGCATCATGCTGGCACCGCAGCCAAATCCCAGAATGGCAGCCCACAGCATCGACAGGCCTGGTGTATATAACATTCCGATAAGGGAAATTCCCGACAGCAGACTGACAACAACGGCCGCCAGTTTCTGATCCTTAAGACGACGCAGCGTGGCCGCCAGTATCAGCCCGGGTATCGCGGTGGTGAACTGCAGCATCCCGTGTACAGCGCCTGCCCTTTCGGGAGAGATGCCATTATCCGTAAGAATGGCCGGCAGCCATCCCACTGCCACGTAAAACGGCATGGCATTCAGCCCCATAAATAAAGTTACCTGCCATGCCAGGGGAGAGGTCCAGACTGAAACACTCGTGGTCTGATTCTGACCTGAGAGCCTGAGCTTCTGATGATTGATCAATTGCGGAAACCAGATAATCAGGGCAAGCGCTGGTGCTACCACCAGGAGGGCGAGCGCAGTATTCCAGCCAAGGTGTTGTGCAAGAGGAATGATAATGGCCGAACCCACTGCTCCAGCAGCCCCCATTGTGATGGAATAGGCACCCGTCATTGAGGCGACATTTCCGGCGAAGTCACGCTTGATAAGGCCTGGCAGCAGGACATTCCCCAGAGCGATACCGGTACCGATAAGTATCGTTCCGACATATAGCGCCCACATGCTGCCTGCAGAACGCAGCAGAATACCCACCGAAATAACCATCAGTGCGCAGAAAAGGGTGCGCTCCAGACCAAATCGACGGGCAATGGTCGCGCTCAAAGGCGAGAACACAGCAAAGGCAAATAACGGCAATGAGTTAAGCCATCCAACTGACGTTATACTCAGTTGAAAATGATCCTGAATGAGCGTTATAACCGGTGATATTGAAGTAAAAGGAAACCGCAGGTTGATGGCGATGAAAAGAATTCCTGACACAAGGGCGACAGAGTGCCACTTGCTTTTTGTATCTGACATATCTCACACGTTCTCTGAAAAAGAATGACTTTAAGGAACATGTGCATTACAAAATATAGATATTAAGACAACATATTGCTAAATCATGCCAAATCATAAAAAAGTGGTTTCCTCACCTGACGAGTTTGATGCAGATTCTTTTCCCCAGCCAGCCATCGCTCTGCAGGCGGTCCAGGCTCAGGAATATTCCGGCATCACCCCGCACTCTCACCGGAAAGGTCAGCTTATCCTGTCCCTGTACGGAGCAGTGAGCTGCGAAGTTCAGAATGCCCTGTGGCTTGTCCCTCCCCGGCATGCTGTCTGGATCCCGGGCAATATGCTTCACCGTTGCCAGGTGACGCAGAATGCCCGCTCCTGTTTTCTGTTTGTCGAGCCTAGCGCGGCTGTGATGCCTGAAATATGCTGTACGGTTGCCATAACGCCTCTTGTCCGCGAACTCATTCTTTATCTTGCTGCAGAGGCTCCCTGTTATTCCCCTGAAAGTAATACGTCAAGACTCGCAGCTGTTCTCCTGGAGCAAATTCCGGATTCACCGGTGGAAGCACTTCATTTGCCCATATCCGATCACTCCAAAATCAGGCATATGGCTGAGGCGCTTTTTGCGGATCCAAGTGACAGGACGACGCTTAAGCAGTGGGCTGCACGCCTGGCAACCAGCGAACGCTCGATGGCAAGATTGATGCAAGGTACGACGGGAATGAGTTTCGGACGCTGGCGCCAGCAGCTTCATCTGATGATTGCCCTGAATCATCTCGCCGAAGGTCAGTCGGTTCAGAGGGTATCCGGCACTTTGGGATATGACTCGGTGAGTGCCTTCATCACTATGTTTAAGAAAGCATTCGGGAAATCACCAACACAATATTTTGCTTCGCTGAATTGAATTATATTGGCAGGCTGAAACTTGAAGATCACTAAATAACTACGATGAACCCAAATGGATAGAGGCTTAATCCTTAAGAAGTGAGAATAATGGCGAGTGTCTGCTTCTCGCTCATTGCGGACATTAGCACAAACTATTTACCATAACGTCGCATTACGCGCACCGCTCAGACGGGCTGAACGCGTTTCTGGCGGTAACCGGGTAAAACAGGTAACAAACCCCCAACAAACCCGCCAGAAACGCAGGAGATGAATTTTAACTCAATGCATACAAACGCACAAAAGTGCTTAACCTCTGTTTTCAAAACATTTGTCTCCCCTCAGCCCTATTTATCCAACTTTTCTCAATAAGCCATATCACGCTATCCAACCTTGTTACTGGATAAACTTTAATTTAAAGCACCTTTAAAGGTGCATTTAAATGATCTACAATTAACACTCAAATTGAGGAGGTAACATTATGGCATTTCAGGTTCTTACCACTACTGCAGCCAGCATTACTGAGCTTAAACGCGACCCTATGGGTACTTTCCACGCCGGGGATGGCGCTCCGGTAGCCATTCTTAATCGTAATGAGCCTGCATTCTACTGCGTGCCACCGGCACTATATGCCCAGTTGATGGAACTCCTGGAAGATGAAGAGCTGGGACGGATGGCTGATGAGCGAAGCGGGGAAAGGGTTATTGAGGTAAATATTGATGACCTATAAGTTGGCTTTCAACGAATCCGCTTTGAAGGAATGGAAGAAGCTGGGTCATACACTACAGGTGCAGTTTAAAAAGAAGCTCAAAGAGCGACTGGAGAACCCCAGAGTTCCGGCATCACAGCTACATGGACGTAAGGACCAGTATAAAATTAAGCTACGTGGTGCCGGCTACCGTCTTGTCTATCGTGTAGAGGACGACATTGTCACAGTCACTGTAATCGGCGTAGGCAAACGCGAAAACGATGACATCTATAATGTAACCCTGAATCGCAATTGACCAGGGCTGTAAACACTATTTTGGAGTCGTGTCCGGGCCCATTTTCTTTCTGGGTAAAGTTGGTGGCTTCACATCATCATTGCTCTGCGTTCGCCGTGTCATCCAAGGATGGTCAGCAGCAGGTTTGACGTAATATTTTGAGCGCAAATCATACCTAGCATTATCCACGCGCTCATGTACGCTCTTTTCATCATCAAGCGGTATTGGTTCAGGCCCATCGACATATTTTTCGTAGCCCAACGGCCGACTTTCATGAAGCACCGTTATTTCACCGTTAAAGTTCTCGCAAATCGTGACAATCGCATGCCTGAGACGGTATCCCTGCCCTTCTGAACGGATCTGATATGCACTCGTTTTATACTGAAAGGTCAGATTCTTTGAAAGCACCCTGCGGGACTGATAACAGAGTATGTAGTTAAGTTCTTACGGAGAATGAAGAATTTCCCTGTGGGCATTACCATTTTCACGGGGGATCGAAGCGAAGCGAGAGTTGTAATCCTTCACAAACTCAGACAACCACAGGTTAGCTGATTCGATATCACTGATATTGCGAAGGCGCAATTCCTTGACCAGTCTGTCCTGTAACGTCTGATTGGCACGCTCAACCCGCCCCTTAGCCTGAGGGGTGTTAGCATGAATTGGCTCGATTCCAAGTGTTTTAATTGCACGTGTAAATTGTGTTAGTTCGCCTTCACGTTCCGGGTTATTCACACGGAAAATACTGTGTCTGTCTGAATACAGTGCAAGTGGACGCCCATACTTGTCGAGATAATCACGTAACGTTTCCATGTAAGCGCGGGTCGTTTCTGCAGGAGCGAAGCGGAGCGCCATCAGCGCACTGGTGGCGTCATCAATAAAGACAATTAATGTACAACGAGGCCCTCGAGCTTCAAACCAGTCATGCGGAGAACCATCAATCTGGATAAGTTCGCCGTAGCATGGTCGCCGTTGCCGACGCTGATAAATACGGGCAATTTTTCGGCGCCGCTCACGCCATAAACCTTCTTGAATCATCCATTTGCGCAATGTTTCGGCCGACAAAGCCAGCCCATGGATCTCCCGTAACTTTTCACAAGCAAAAGTCGGGCCGAAATCAGGATATTTATCTCTGACAAGTGAGATGACGAGAGTACGAAAATCCGGGGTAAAGGCATTGTTGGGTCGTTGTCCCCGGCGGCGGGAAACCAGCCCCTGAGGACCTTCGACCCGGTAGCGCTGAACAAGACGTTTTACCTGCCGGATTGAGATGCCTATACGGTCCGCAGCCTGCTCCTGGGTGATCTGCCGGCTGACTGAATCCCGAATTATCTGGAGACGGTCAATTCTTTAAGGCTCATGCTAATGATCTCTTTTGCCATGAAACATCCTGCCTGAGAAGTTATGGGGACATTTCAGAATGGGTCAAAAGGGACATTACTGCATAGGATTAACACAACACCACAACTGGGACCGTGGTCCCGACACCGCAACTGGGACCGTGGTCCCAACCCCACAATCAAGACCATAGTATCAATACGCAGGTGATGCAGTGGCTTTAATCCGACAAATGGGGATATTGCTTTATTTATCCTTCCCATAGTTTGATGACTCCTCAATACCAATTCTAAAGCCCCAAATTGTTATTGGTTCAGTACGGTGTGTAAGTAGAATATGTTAGTTAGGCTCCCTGGTGCTTCCTCGCTCACTCGCGGGCTTTGCCCGGTCGTTCGGCTGCGGCGAGCACTGCCGGCTCTCTTAGAAGCATAATTTAACTTATCCTCGCGACGGGGATATATTTCCAGCGGGTTGTATACGCCGGAGAAAGCAGGTCACGCTTCATTTGCCAGGCTGGCGCGATACCTCGACCGGCAAACCAGACATGTCCCTTTCCGGAGTGATTGATACCATCGAGAACTTTCATCAGTTCAGCACTGTGGGGGCGGGGCGGGCGTTCGTCAAAGAGCTGCAGCTGCGACACGCCGGATGAGGTGAAATCGTTGAGCATCACGCCGGCCTTTGCATACCGGTGTCCATCCTTCCAGATACGCTCCAGAGCGGTTGTGGCGGCCGCAATAATGTCACGGGTATCCTGAGTCGGGGTAAGGAGCTTTTCCGTAGCCACGTTGCCGTAATAAGGCTCTTTGACGGCAAACGGGGAGGATTTTATAAAGACTGAGATATGCCGGCAGAACTGGCGTTCACCCCGAAGTTTCTCCGCTGCCCGTTCGGCATACTGACAGATGGCCTGGCGAAGCGAACACAAGTCCGTGATTTTCTCACCAAAACTCCGGCTACAGACGATCTGCTGTTTGGTGGGTGGAGCCTCTTCGAGCGCGATACAACTTTCACCGTTCAGCTCGCGTACCGTTCTTTCCAGCACAACGGAGAAATTTTTACGCACAAAGGTGGGGTTCGTCAGGGCCAGGTCCAGAGCTGTCCTGATCCCCAGAACATGCAGCTTTTTCGCGATACGGCTGCCGACGCCCCAGATCTCTTCCACGGGCTGCAGTGAGAGCAGTTTCCGTGTTCTGGCCGGATTATCTGGCGTCAGGGCCAGCACACCCCTGAACTGTGCCCATTCCTTCGAGGCCCACTGGGCAGATTTGGCCAGCGTTTTAGTCGGACCCATACCGACACCGATTGTCAGCCGCGTACAGTCGTAAACGTGCTCACGAAGTTGCCGGCCAAAATCTTCGAAGTCGATGTACCCGTCTATCCCTCTGATATCCAGGAACATCTCGTCAATCGAATACTGCTCCACGCGAGGGGCCAGCTCCTCGAGGCAGCTCATGACGCGGGCAGACATTGACGCGTAGAGCTCGTAGTTGCTGGAGAACGCGAAAATCTTCTCCGGGTAGCTTTCGTTTTTCATCTGGAACCAGGGGGTGCCCATCCGCACGTATTTTTTACTCTCTGCGCTGCGGGCGATTACGCAGCCATCGTTGTTGCTGAGCACCACAACAGGCTTACCTTTCAGGTCCGGGCGGAACACCCGTTCGCAGCTGGCATAAAATGAGTTCACATCGGCCAGGGCAAACATCAGTACATTTCCCGGGTCCGGTGAATGATGTGGGTCACCACGCCGAAAATATCCAGCTCATCGGGGTCGGGGTAGATAGGTGCCCATGCAGAATTCATCGGCTGCAGAACCAGTCGCGGCCTCAGAAGCAGGCGCTTGACGGTAAATTCTCCCTGCAGGCTGGCCACCACAATATCGCCGTGCTGAGGCTTTTCCGCGCTGTCGACGACCAGAAGGTCTCCGTTAAACAGGCTGCCATCTGACATGCTGTCACCGCTGGCGCGCAGATAGTAGGTTGCGCTCGGGTGGCGGATGCAGTAGTCATGCAAATCCAGATCTGACTCAACGTAGTCCTGAGCAGGACTGGGAAATCCGCAGCTGGCCAGATCAGAAAAAAAAGGGTGCGTTTGTGGAGGAATCTCTTTCCCCGGGCTGAGCAACTGTAGCTTCATGTATCCCTCACGAGTTTAATTATACTGTTTTTTTATACAGTATATTCATGAGTCTTTGTTTAATCCAGTGCCAGTCCAGATTGCTCATTATGAGCATTCCGGAATACTCGATTCCTTCATCTATATCTTAATGGGTTATTTAATATGCTCAAACTGAGAATAAAAACTATTATTAATCCAATTTGATGCTATAGTGTGTATCACTTTGAGCATATTTAATGGAGCATAATGGTGAATATTTACTGCGACGATGGTTCAACTAATGTTAAGCTGGCATGGTTTGAAGGCGATGCGCTGCAAACCTGCATTTCTGCGAACTCATTCCGGCATGGCTGGAAGGTGGCGGAATTCAGCGCAGCGACGTTTAACTATCAGGTAGGTGCGCTGAAATACACCTGGGACAGTGTCAGCCGCGACGCCATCCCGACGACGAACGTGGATTATCAGTACGGTGATCTGAATCTGCTGGCCGTTCATCATGCGCTGCTGAACAGTGGTCTTGAGCCGCAGCCGGTTAACCTGACGGTAACGCTTCCTCTCAGCGAGTATTACGATCAGGACTGCCAGCGCAATGAGGAGAACATCCGCCGTAAGCGTGAAAACCTCATGCGTGAGCTGACGCTGAATAAGGGCAGGGCGTTTACTGTCCAGAGTGTTAAGGTTATGCCGGAGTCGTTACCGGCAGCATTCACCCGGCTCGCTGAGATCAAGCCCGGGCCGGATGAAACCACCCTGATTATCGATCTGGGCGGAACCACGCTTGATGCCGGCGTGATTGTCGGTCAGTTTGAGGATATCAGTGCGGTTCACGGAAATCCTTCAGTCGGTGTATCACAGGTTACGCGCGCAGCAGCAGGCGCACTGCGTGCTGCAGACAGCGAAACCAGTGCCCTGATTGCTGACAGCGTCATCCGTAACCGTGCTGACGGAGAGTATCTGCAGCGGGTCATCAACGATGCCGGTAAAATTGACTATGTCCGTACCCGAATTGATGAGGCCGTTGCTTCCCTGGCGGCCCGGGTGACCAGTGAACTCATCGCCTTCAGGAACGTGAACCGGGTATTTCTTGTCGGGGGGGGAGCTTCCCTGATTGAAGGGGCGATACGTCAGAGCTGGCCTCTGGCGGCTGAACGTATTGAGGTTATCGGCGATCCACAGCTGGCGCTGGCCAGAGAGATTGCCCTTTACAGTAAAGAGGACTAAACGTGCCTGACGGCCAGTATTCTTTCTATCTGCACAATGACGATCGCACAGATATCGCGGCGATGGCGACCATCAGCACCATCTCGCAGCCACTGCGGGGGGAATTCATCCGGACAGCCGCTGCCGCCGGCGCTGTGGCCTACCGGGCTGATGCCCGGCTACCGGCGCTGATCCCGGTGTTCTTTGACGGCCAGCTGAGCGCCGCGCGGCTTTGTGCCCTGATGGCGCTGGTCTCCGGCACCTGGTCGGCACTGTCTGGTTTACCTGATGAGCCTGATACCGGCGTGCCGGCGCAAGCCATCACGCCTGACGCGGACTCACGGCGCCGGCGTTATACACTGGCCCTTCAGGATGACCGGAGCAGTGAGCGGGTTGAAGAAATACTTGCAGGCGTATCATCCCGGCTGCGTGGCGAGCTGTTGAGAAACCTCATCATTTCAGGGCTGGCGCTCCATACGACAGCACCTGAGCTGCCGCGTCTGCTGACCAGTATGCCGGTACCTCCGGCCACTGCTGGCGAACTGCTGAATCTGGTCGGTCAGGTCGCTCAGCTTGTGCCGGTGGGGCTAAACACTGCTGCAGCCAGCGCGCAGGAGAAGCCTGTTTCACCTGAAAGAGCTACAGCCGGTGCGGAAACCAGCGGAATAAAGAAAAACATGCGGCGTGCATTTGGAGATTAAACGTGTCAGTGATCAAGAGAACCGCAGAACACCTTATTCATCGAATTCTGCGAGCCAGAAATATTCCGGAAGAGAAGTGGCCAGAGCTCGTCAAAAAGACCGGGCGAGGCATGATCCTGCTGGGCGTGGCATCAGTCGTCCCGCTGTTACTCGTTGATGAGGTATCCCTGACGGTGACAATTGTGCTGCAGGTAGCTTACGCCTGTCTGATGTGCCTCGGGGTTATCCTTGCGCTTGACAGCAAAAAGACTGAGAAACACTTCTGAAGGAAGACTCATGAAACTTGAAGATCTGAAAGATGAAGACCGGGAGCTGGTAGTGGTGGCATTGCAGGCGCTGCATCGTGAGCGGTTAACGGCTTCCAACGCAACCTTTACGTTCTGCCAGCTGGCCGGAAAGACCCCACCTCCGGATGATATCTTCGGGCTGCATGAGGCGCGGGACGCGCTGCGTCGTATTGGTGCCGCTCCCGCGCGATAAATGCGGCATAAAAAAACGGCAGGAAGACATCTCATTCCTGCCGTTAAAGTGTGCTGCATAATTTTTCGGCAAGTATAGGCTCTAAAAGTGTGATGTAAATCACAAATAATGGTAGGTCATTCGACCGCTGCCTTCAGGTTTTCCCCCGCCGTGCCTTCACGCTACCCCGGCCGCTGCGCCTGCAAGGGAAGCTAAACGCCTCCGTCTTCACCCGTTCGCACCCTTTACGGTGCATTCAGCCCGTAAAGGCCTTGCGCTGCGGCCTGTGACGTCGCCCCTGCCTGCTCCGCTAATAGCCGGGGTTTTGTGTCGGCACGGCGTGAGATGGCGCCGGATGCTGAGGACAAAACCATGTTCAGACTGACCTGTATTGATCTTGATTCAGGCGAGTTCGCGCTCTGTATTAATGGCCACGTTATTGCCAGTGCAGATAACAGCCACGACAAATTATTTGTGGGGGAGCTGCACGAGACGCTTTCCCGACTGCCGGGGGTACAAACGGATATGCTGCTGCATACGGTACCGGAAGAGGATGACTGGAACTGGAGCGACGTCGTGGACAGTCTGCTTACTCCCGTACCCGTGTCCCGTTATGACATGACCGTGGCCGGGATGATTGCGCGCCTGCAGGAGTATGTACCGGATACACCCTGTATGGGTACTTTCTGGCTGGCAGAAGATTTTCTGGCGCTCGATGACTGCCTGACGGAAAAGGAAGTTACGCAGGCCATGCACATCGCCAGTGACGGCCATGACGCGGCGATTGGGTTTAACTGGGATACGCTGCAGTACGCCATTGATCGCGTTAAGGCTCGCTAAAAAAAGAGGACGCCATCCGGGGGAGGGGCGTCCTCAAATCACACTACTCAATAGGTTGATAACTGAACAGACGTTTTCAGTGTCAAGAATCACACAGTTACGGTGCCTCCGCACCTGCCAATTCTGGCCGTTAACCGTCTTGATTTGCGACCCGCATTTAAGCTGAAATATTCTTCTGCTACATGCTACGGATAATGAATGTCTGCTTTGAGCGAGAAGCGGACATAAAGATGTTGCTTCAACATGCGATAAAAGATGATCACCTGCAGGTTTCGTCAGGACCGGCAGACAGCTGGTCCTGTGGGGAGATTATTTCAGTCCCAACACGCTTATCACGCGGGCAATTTCTGCGATACCGTCTGCTGACAGCGGCTGCAGTGGACGAGGCAGGCAATCCGTATCGGTCAGTCCAAGCACGCCAGCAGCAGCGGCGATCACACGAATACTCCCGCCATGTTTACGGAACAGCGCCCACAGTGGTTCCATTCGGGTTGTTAGTGCCGTGACGCGGGCATGATCCCCTGCTGCTGCTGCCTCAGTGATCTGTTTTGCGGTTTGCGGGAAAAGACCACCGCACACGGAGTACCAGATTTCACAGCCGGCATTTAATCCCAGCCCGGCATACGCATCGCCACTGATACCGATTGTCACTCCCGGGCGAAGATGTTGGCGTAGCGCACTCACCCGCTCAGCGGCCGCTGCCGGGCTGTCAGGAACACCCGGGATCTTAACCGAACAAACCCCCGCCAGCGATGACAGGCGACCGTGCAGTTCATCAGTAAAAGTAAAATGGGTGGTACCCGGATTATCATAGACACAGACCGGAACAGACGCGTGCCGTGTTACCGTTTCAAAAAGCGCGAAGACCTCTTCATCTCGGAGTGACTGGTAGCTGACCGCCGGAAGCAGCAGGGCATCCGCGCCTGCGGCCTGTGCATCATCGGCCAGATGCAGGATGGCATCAGTGCTGACTGCCCCCACACACACCATCACCGGGATATCTTCGGCAAGCTGTTTAGCCAGAGTCGCAATGCGCTTACGCTGCTCCCGGGTCAGATAAGCGTAGCTTCCGGTTGAACCCAGAATGCCCAAAGAATCAACACGTGCCGTCGTGAGGCGGGCTAGAATTTTAATAAACCCCTGTTCGTCGACGCCGGTGGCGGTGATCGGGGTTAACGGGAAAGCGGACAAGCCGGTGAACATCGTGTTTCTCCTGAATGATATTACTGGCATTGCTCTTCGATGAGAGCAACTTCAAACCACAGACCGGGCATCATTCTTTCAAGGCCGTCGGTCAGCATCTTCCCGGCTTCGTGAAGCATCTCGAGCGGCATCTGTGGGAGACTCTCGAGAATGAACCACATTTGCTGAGCTTCCACGTCCAGGCGGGTTCTGATCCCCTGCCGCCAGTTCCAGCGACGGCAGGTCACGCCAGCATCATCGCACCAGACAACCTCACCTTGCGAAGGATATTCAATGGCGCTCTCACCGTCTTTGACGGTATCAAAAGGCTCTGTTCCTTTTGCCACAACCAGACGCGGTGAACTCTGATAGGCAGCGATATTCTCTCCACCCACCGGAACGGCGTAGCGGAGGCTAACAGCGTTATAAAGATCAACAATGGGATCGAGCGCGGGCATCGTACCGTCACGTGATACGCGCTTACGTAGCGCATCCGCAGAACATGGCGTACGTTTCGGTTTAGCACCAAACGTCTGGTAAACCTCAGCCCAGGCGGCCAGATGAGATTCCGCCCATTCAGGTGCACCGGTCAAAACCGCTTCACATGCTTCTTGCAGCGCCGTTTGTCCAATATTAGGGTTAAGCACTGGTGCGGCTTTTACAGAGATACTGAGTGCCCGAAAGCCGGGCGCAATGCGATAAATTTCAGGGGCAATTGACGGAGAGACTGTTAACACGTGATAATCCTGTAATGACCGATTTATTACATGATAATGACCAATGACCAAAAAAGTCAATTTAATGACCGATGCAAATTCAATCGTCAACACAGTGAATAAAGCCGTCTCTCAGCGGATTAAGCTGTATCGCAAGCAAAAGAAAATTTCCCTTGATGAACTGTCCCGCCGGGCGGGCGTCAGCAAGGGGGCGCTGGTTGAGATTGAAGGGTGCCGGGCGAATCCCAGCATTGCCCTGCTATGCCGCCTCGCTGCTGCGATGGGTGTTTCGGTGGCTGATTTTGTGGATGTCAGCGCCAAACCGACAGTGCATCTCATTGCTGAAGATGAGATCCCTCAGTTATGGGAGGGAGAAAAAGGCGGGAGATCAAGGCTACTCGCAGGATCCGGTGGCCCCGATATGACAGAGCTCTGGATGTGGGAAATGCAGTCGGGGGAAAAATTTGCTTCACCCGGTCACACGGAAGGGACGCTTGAACTGTTTTATGTTCAGACGGGCACGCTGACACTGGGAGTACAGGACCATCTGTATCTGGTGAAAACCGGATGTTCGGCCACTGCCAGAACGGACATTCCTCACTTTTATGAGAATCAGGGGGAGGGCCCACTGGTATTCATCATGACAGTACATGAAAAAGCATCCTGAGCATGGCCCAATATAGAAACCAGCCCTCGCTAGCAAGGTTTGTCTGTTCACAAGTAAATGCAGAGGAGATATTCAGTGAGTAATAAGCATCTGAGTTTTACCAAAGGCCAGTTTACTGTCACAACCGACCCTGCTTCTTTTCAACTGGAAGCCATTCACGATTACCTCTCGCAATCTTCCTGGGCTCCTGACATTGATGTTGAAACGATCAGGATTTCAGTCCAGAACAGCCTTTGTTTTGCGCTTCTGGATGGAACAAGGCAAATCGGCTTCGCCCGTCTTGTCACTGACTATGCCACTTTTGGTTATCTGTGCGACGTCTATGTGCTGGATGAGTATCAGAAAAGCGGTCTTGGTCGTTGGCTGATTGAATGCTGTCACGCTCATCCGTTGATGTCACGCCTGCGACGAATAATGCTGCTCACCGACAGCGCGCCCTGGCTATACCAAAAACTAGGGTATAACCCGTTGAACAGGCCAGACTTTGTCTGGCAGATCAATCGACCAGACATTTATCGTAAAACTGAAGGTAAGTGAATTCCTTCGGAGAGTAATGACAAATGTCAATCCGTAGGGCTGGCGCGTCTGATCCATAAGAATTTGCCATATTCGCGAAGCAACTTTGCGATGTCCGCTTTTGGCACATAGCTGACAGCCAGCAAAATGGATGTCGGTTCCCTCCTCAATTATGCCGCCTGTCCGGCGGCGACGCTCCCCGCCGTGCCTTCACGCTAACCCGGCCACTGTGGCCACAAGGGTCCACTGCGTCTCTGTCCTCACCCGTTCGCACCCTTCACGGTGCATTCAGCCCGTAAAGGGCTTGCGCTGCGGCCTGCGGCATCGCCCCTGTGTCCTCCGCTTTCCGCCGGGTTTTTGTGGCGGCACGGCGCAACAGGGTGCCGCATATCAGAAAGGAGAGTGCTATGTCCCGTTTTATCCTGGGTGACTGCGTGCAGGTCATGTCCCGTTTTCCGTCGCGTGCCGTCGATTTTATTCTTACCGATCCGCCGTATCTCGTCGGCTACAGGGATCGTACCGGGCGCACGATTGCCGGTGACAATACGCCGGAATGGTTGCAACCCGCCTGCCATGAAATGTACCGCGTGCTGAAGAACGACAGCCTGCTGGTGAGCTTCTACGCCTGGAACCGCGCCGATCTGTTTATCAGCGCCTGGAAAGCGGCCGGCTTTCGCATCGTGGGTCATGTTGTCTTTGCCAAAACTTACGCATCGAAATCCACCTTTGTCGGATACACACATGAAAACGCCTATCTGCTGGCAAAAGGGCGCCCACGAACGCCGGACCGCCCCATTCCTGATGTGATCCCCTGGAAATACACGGGAAACCGCCATCACCCGACTGAAAAGCCGGTGCAGAGCCTGCGCCCGCTGATTGATTCCCTGACGAAACCCGGCGCCATTGTCCTGGACCCCTTCGCCGGCAGCGGCTCCACCTGCGTGGCCGCTGCGGAACTCAGCCGCCGCTATATCGGGATCGAGATGCTTGAGGAATACCACGCGGCCGGCGTTCGCCGTCTGGCGCAGGTTGAACGGGCCAGGAAAATGCCGGCCGCCAATGACAACAGTTATTACCCTGGCTTCCCGGAGGCCGCATGAACTACGCGGGGATGGAAAAACTGCGCACGGACGTGGCCGCACTGAGCAACGCCATGTGCGATGTACGGATGCTGCTGAACCGCCTTGAATCACAGCACCGGCACGACGCGGCCACGCTGGCAGAACGTATGGCCGCCCAGTCCCTGCGCCGCATTAATGCCCTGTTACTGGAGGCGTACCGCGAAGCCCTTGTGCTCGACGAAACCTTTCAGGACTGACCGACCCGGCCGGACGTTGCCCGGCCTGTTTACCCCAAAAGAGAGAAGAAAATGTACGGAACCCGCGAAGCACTTTGTGTGCAGCTCAAGAAAATGTTTAGCCGTGATGAACACCTGATCCTGCTGGTCTGGACGGAGGAGGGAATACGCGAGGCGTGCCGGGATCATCACCCGGCCCGGATGAAGCGGAAGTCATGGCGCTGATGAAGGCGATCGGGGAGCGAAAAATGGCTGACATTCACCAGACCGGCGTGACGGGTGCCGGGGTGAGCGAGCTGCTGACCCGCCAGCGCGAAGCGGCAGTGCAGGTGAGCGTTCCTGCGGCCCTGCTGTCCCGGGTGCTCAGGGATTATGAATGTGAGCTGGAACAGCGCGCGGGCCAGGCATGGGAAGCCGGCCGGACAGAGCCGTTGTCAGTACAGGAGGCCAGAAACGACGTATACCGGCTTAAAGAAGCCCTTGCAGCATGAAGACGGGCCGGGGGTGTTCCCCCGGTACACCGGTGGCCATCCACTGCGAAAAAGGAAGTCAGTGCCTTCCGCCTTTATCCGCCGCCACCCTCCGGGCCGCGTCGGGACAGTGAAACTCCCCTGACGCGCCGTGCGGTGACGGCATAGCCGTGACTTCACTGTAGCCCGGCCGCTGCGGCCAAAAGGGTTCGCTCACGCCTCCGTCCTCACCCGTTCGCACCCTTTACGGTGCATTCAGCCCGTGAAGGGCTTGCGCTGCGGCTTGCGGCGTCGCCCCTTCGTCCTCCGCTTTTCGCCGGTCTGTCGTGTCGTCACGGCGATGCCGGAACCGAGAATATTTTAACCGTGGAGGATATATGAACCAGACCCTGACCCGTTGTGATTCCGTTCGTCTTGATGGCGCGCAGCGTCTGACTTTTCTGCCTGATGTGTTTGGCGGCGACTTTATGCTGTCAGAAGTGTCCGTTTATGCCTACGCGAGCCGCTACTGCCCCGACTATGCGGGAGGATTCTGGCACTTTTACCGTCTGCCGGACGGCGGTGGATTTATGGCGCCGGACGTAGAAAGCCTGACCCTGTGCAACAAAGAAAACTGGTTTGAGCAGACCGTCAGCGGGGAAGTGGCGGGGATCATCATCACGGCACTGGTACTGAATCACCGTAGCTGGCACTACAGCCACCATGACCGCGAGGAGCTGTGCCGCCACTTCTGCCGCCGTTATGAGCAGCTGATGGCGTTTGCTGACAGCCATCCGGAAAGCGCCACCATCTGGCGCGCGCTTGACTGAATGGCCGCCGGAGGCGTGACCTCCGGCTTTTAAAGAGAAGGAATAACCGAATGCAACTATCACCAGAAACGCGCAGTATCCTGCGCCAGTATAAAAAACTCATTAACCAGAGACGGCGCGAAGCAGGACTCAGCCCCGTAACCACTGCGAAAGTGGTTGAGGAAATCTGCGAATCCGCTACCCGGCAATGTGCGGTCTATCTCTGCGGGCACTTCATTCTCCAGGGCGGGGAAGGCGACGGGAGGTGAATTATCCGGGCGGGGCATAAGCGCCGCCTGTACGCGCGCGAAAACCCTGTCATCCCTGCGGGCTGACGGCGGTTGCTCCTGCGCCTGCGGCGCCTGCACCACCGCCCTGGCGTCAGGTACAAAAAAACACAGTAGAGGATGGGGCCTGAGGGCAAATTGTCACAGAAAATACCCTGCGTGGCGTGGCGTGGCGTGGCGTGGCGTGGCGTGGCGTGGCGTGGCGTGGCGTGGCGTGGCGTGGCGAAACTGCAACCCGATCAGCAATTTCCCCGATAACACCACAAAGACAACTATAACCAGAACCAGAACGAAGTGCAGGAAACTGGCCCCCTTCGGCTCCTGACCCGCTGCGCGGTCCAGTCGTCAAGCCCCACTCCGCCAGGCGGCTGCGTTGCACCCGCCAGTCTCCGCCGAATCCCTTCGAGTTTCGGGCCATTCGGCTAGGGTCTGATGGCTTAAGTCAACGACACGGCTTGCTCCGGCCGTGCCGTCCGGGCCGCCTCCACCGCGCCGGCGGTGCCGTCGCTTTAATGTCGCCACGCCGTTCCGACGTGTCGGGTGCGTGCATCCTGTTCCCCCGGTGACGCCATCCCCCGTGTGTCCTCCCGCGGAGGGCTGTTCGTAGCACCGTCGGGTCGTCATACAAGGGGTGGAATAAACGCCGCAAGAAACTTTTTGCGGGCAAAAACTTTCAGCCGTCGCCCCTTTCCTTCCTCCCTTCGCCGTTGCTCCTTTGCCCTTTGCCGCGAGAGAACTCACCAGGGAGATGGACAACCATCACCACAGGAGAAAACCAGGATGCACACACGAAACGTCAACGTCAGAACCGCCGCTCAAGAATCTTCTAGGAAGATAGGGGGAAAAAGCATTTTTCTGGCGGCTCTGGCAATGCCTGTCACGCGTCGGATAGCAAGGGCGACGGATAAAGCACGGTTTCATGCAGCAATGGCAGAGGAAGCTCATGCGCACTACGGCGAGCCGTTCACCCCACTTGACCTCTGCCGGAACCTGATCGAGGGATTTGTGCAGGGGCTGAAAAACAACCGCAACAAACGCTGAAGAAGGAGACAAAAATGCAGACCCTGAAAGCCGCCCTGTCGGGCAAAAAGGTCGGTGAAAGCCGCGACATCTTGAAACTGTTACGCATTCAGGCCACCGAAACCCACTTGGTGGAGTTCGATAACGTGGACATACGTTTTAACGACTGCACGAACTGGCAGGTAGTGAAGGGCGGGGAGCGCATCCTGTTCAGCACCCGTATGCACGAGCGCTTCTCTGAAGTGAAATCCGGTGTGCTGGCAACCATCTCGGTATGCGAAAACGCCGCAACAGCCTCTGACAGCGCGATGCTGGAAAGCGCGAAAGCGCTGATGAAGTGCCTCGACGGCTACCCATCCTTTGCTGCACTCGCAGCGCACCCGAAACGTATTACCGATTAACAAAGTGCCGTGACCGGATCGCACTCCGGCCACGGCGAACCACAACTGAAATAAAGGGGTAACAATCATGGTCGCCACCAATACTACGGCAAAGAAACCGCAAAAATCCACCCGCAGCCGCAAGGCTTCGCCAGAAACTGCGTCCGCAGCTAACGATACCCTGACGCAGGTGCTGGCCACCACGCCCGTTCAGCTGCTCCCGTATGCCTCGCTGTCCGCAACGCCGCTTAATGTGCGCCGCGTCCTGCACACTGAAAAGGAAGTCGAAGAACTGACCGACAGTATTGAAGCCGTCGGTATCCTCCAGAACCTCATCGGTGTAGCGCAGAACGACGGCACCATAGGGATTGTAGGCGGGGAAGGCCGTCGCCGTGCAACGGGCATTCTGGTACAGAGAGGGGTGATTGACCCGCAGACACCTTACGTTCCGGTGAAGGTGATCCCGGTGGAGATGGCGGTAGTGGCGTCCATGACTGAAAACGGTCAGCGCAAAAACATGCACCCGGCTGAGCAGATCGTCGGGTTCCGGACACTGGCGCAGGAAGGGAAAACCGCGTCGCAGATTGCTGCCCTGCTGGGCTACGGGCATCGCCATGTTCAGCGCTGTCTGAAACTGGCAAACCTCGCCCCCTCCCTGCTGGACGCGCTGGGACGTGATGAACTGACGCTTGAACAGTGCGGCGTACTGACCCTTGCCGACACACACGAACGTCAGGAGCAGGTCTGGAAGGAGGCGGTCAGAACGTGGGGCAACCCTGCCGTGCAGACCCTGCGCAGAATGGTCGTGGACGACAAACTGGCCATCAGTCATCCGATGTTCGTCTTTGTCGGGGAAAAAGCCTACACCGACGCGGGAGGCGAACTGACCCGCGATCTGTTCAGCGATGCCGACAGCACCTTTGCCGATGCCTCGCTGGTCAAATCACTACTCGATGCGAAGCTGAGCATTCTGGCGATGCAGATCAAACAAGAGCAGGGCTGGGGCTGGGCTGAATCACGCCTGACGGAGCTGCGCGAACACGGTGAGGATGATGCGCAGTATCGCTTCGCCATGCCACAGGCTGTCCTGACGGACGAGGAAACGCAGCGCATCAGCGAGCTGGAAGAACAGATCGAGGCCACCGAGACCTACGATGATGAATACGTCCTGCAACAGGAGATTGAGGATATATATATTGCTGCAAAGTACCGCGAGGCCACTCCGGAGTTCCGTGCTGCGCACGGGGTTTGGGTTTCGTGGGATGGCAGTGATTTTCAGGTTCAGCCGGGTATCCGCAGACTGACCGACGAAGATCGTCAGCAGGAGGAAGAAGCCCGTCAGGCTCGCGAAAATGAAAGTAACCTGCTTACGTATACCGCGCCGGATATCCCGGCCGATTCCTACCCTGCCACGCTGGTAAAGGCCATGTCAGCCGAGCGCACACTGGCGGTGCAGGCTGAGCTGGCCGGGCGGCCGGACGTATCGGTGGCGCTGCTGACGTGGACGCTTTGCATGAAGATGTTCTCACGCAAGTGCCACGGTCGCCGTCAGGAACCTCTCAGGGCGTATGTCAGCACCAATCAGCATCACCTGTCCTCACTGGCCCCGTCCGGGGAAGAGGGCAGGGCACTCATGACCCTGAACGCACAGCGCGAGGCGTTTCAGGCGACCCTGCCGGAATAATGGGATCGGGATTTTACCTGGCTGCTGTCATGGTCTCCTGAGCAGGTTAACGCCCTGCTTGGCTTCTGCGCGGCCCACGGGATCGATGGCCTTCAGGAGCGCCTCTACAACCGCACCGATGCCAGCGAGCTTGATAACCTTGAGGCGGCGCTCGACTTTGATCTGCGTAAGTGGTGGCAACCGGATGCGGAGAACTATTTCGGCAAGATAAAAATCACTCAGATCGTACAGGCGTATGAACAGGCAGGACTGACCGGACGCGCCGGGGAGATTGTGAAGCTGAAACGCCGGGATGCGGCACAGGCCGCCGCGCAGGATCTAAACGCGCAGGGCTGGCTGCCTGACTGGATGGTTCGCGCAGATGCTGTCACGCAGGATGCGTCTGACAATACCGCTTCTGACCTGACTGATCACGCAGCATAATACCGGAGGCCGCCGCCTCCGGGCGGCGGGATAAAACATGAATACAGCTTATGACCTGAAACAGATTAATGCCCTGTCCGCCTCTGATATGGAGTTTATCCGCCAGCAGGGGGAACTGCCACGCCGTGCGCTCAGCGATGCCGTGACCGGGCTGCTGACCGTTCCGGTGGGCTGGCGAGTCTGCGCCGAATACCGCGCCGAGTTCGGCGGTTTCTTCCCGGTACAGTGCCGCTTCAGTGCAGCAGAGAGCGATGACTGGCACCTGTGCGTGTGCAGTCCGGGTGAGGTGTCACCCTACTGGCTTCTGGTGCTGCTGTCAGCAGGTGGCAGCGTGGTGCGCACGATGTACCAGAGTGAAAGCCTTGAACCTGATGTGATCAGCCAGCTGGTTGCACAGATGGCAGGTCTGCGCCGTTTCAACTGCACAGCCAGCACGGTCGCAAATTTGATGGGTATGGAGGTGCCGGCATGATCCCGAACTCCCGCGCGCTTGTCTCCCTGAATCCTACCCGTCAGGCCGCCATTCAGGCCATCAGTCATGTCGAAATGTCCCGTGAACGCGGCTCCCGGCTGCCTGCCATGCCGTATGTGCGCACCTTTCTGCGTCTTCTCACGGGCAGCGGTCGCCTTAATGCCACCGTGGCACGTCAGATCCCGGGGCTTCACTGGGTGCCTAAAAACCGGCATTCAAACCTGAAGCAGGTGGAAGAGGCACTTGATACGATGATTGCCACCGGCGGTGAGGCCTGTCCGTTGCCGCTGACTGGTGATGTACAGGCCGAGCTTTTCCCCGAGGTAATGCACACCCGGACGGACAGAAGGCTGCACAAGAGCAACATCAGCACCACCCGCCAACTGCGCCGCGAATCCCGTGAAATCGATCAGCAATGGCGGCTGCGCCGGAATCTGCTTGCGCAGGCCGAAACGGAACTGAATTTTCAGTCACCCGAAACAGTCTGTACCTGGTATACCCGCTGGAGCGACGAGCTTGACGCGGGGGAGCTGGCACCGGCCTTCTGGAGCTGGCAGACGCGATTCGCATCGCTGAAGGAACTGCACTGGCTACGCCTGAGCGGTGAACCGCTGTATGCCGTGATGTATGAAGTGGCGTACCTTGTCCGAAATACGCCGGAGACTGTCCGCGCCGGTGAGCGCTGGCTGGTACCGAACAAACTGCGCCACAGGGTCATTACTGACTGACAAAATAGGTGGTGATTTATACAGTTTTCAGACTGTTAATCCTGGGCAGGAAGTGTTCAGCCGGGTATAATGGCGATGGCGCTTGAGGCTTTTTGCCTCATGACGTTCTGTGGGTTTGTTATGGTTGTTGTGAGGCAGAAAGAAGAAAGCCCCGAAGGTAATTTTTCAATTAACCAACGAGGCTCAATCTTGATACTAGACACATCCAGAATAGCCTCTTACCGCGCTCTGCGCAAGGAGAAGAAGGCTATGAAACTGCCGCGAAGTACCGTTGTCTGGTGCGTGCTGATAGTGTGTCTCACACTGCTCGCATTCACTTACCTGACCCGGAAATCGCTCTGCGAAATCCGGCTGAAGGACGGAAATCGGGAGGTCGCTGCCGTGCTAGCCTACGAATCCGGTAAGTAGCAACCTGTGAGGCGGGGGCAACCCCGCCTTTTCAGGGCTTCGGATGAGTTTAGCTTCCCACAAGCGCCTTTATGAAGGGGTTGCCGGTTCGCCGGTAGCCCCTTTTTCCCCTTCTGCGCGACCGCACGCATGAACAACGGAAGGGCTGTTCCCCTCCGGGGAACGGGGCAGGGCGGCAGCGCCTCCGGCGCGCCCGCTCTCTTCCCCCGCCGTATTACAAATGAAATACAGAATACTTTCTGCAGGAGATGTCCGGTGCCGGTGATGATCAGCCGGATTTGCCGAATTTATCGTCCCGACCGGTGGCGAGCTGCTCGATGGCAAACAGAATGCCGGTGTGCGACGTGTCTGTTTCGATCATAAATTTCCAGTGAAGTCTTTTCAGCTGATAAACCAGCTGGTCACGGTGGGTTTCAGCGCCGTTACTGGCCAGCATCAGGCAGCACTGTCCGACAATTCTGCAGACTTCATCATAGAGAAGACTCTCTTCATCATCAGTTGTGTTTTTCTGTTGTGACATGATTACCGCCGTATCTGTACGTTTTCCGCTCTGATTCAGGATATATCAAAGACCACAGATCCACACCAGCTGGCCCCCTTCGGCTCCTGACCCGCTGCGCGGTTCAGTCGTCAAGCCCCACTCCGCCAGGCAGCTGCTTCGCACCCGCCAGTCTCCGCCGAATCCCTCCGGGTTTCGGGCCATACGGCTAGGGTCTGATGGCTGAAGTCAACGACACGGCTTGCTCCGGCCGTGCCGTCCGGGCCGCCTCCACCGCGCCGGCGGTGCCGTCGCTTTAATGCCGCCACGCCGTTCCGACGTGTCGGGTGTGTGCATCCTGTTCCCCCGGTGACGCCATCCCCCGTGCGTCCTCACGCGGAGGGCTGTTCGTAGCACCGTCATTCGTCTGCCCGCAAGGGTACGCTTCGCCGTTCCTCGCCCGTTCGCACTCGCCTGAAACGGCTCGCTTGCGCTGCGGCCTGCGGTGACGCCCGTGCGTTCATCCGCCTGCCGTTGCTCCTTTGCCCTTTGCCGCGAGAGAACTCACCAGGGAGATGGACAACCATCACCACAGGAGAAAACCAGGATGCACACACAAAACGTCAACGTCAGAACCGCCGCTCAAGAATCTTCCAGGAAGATGGGGGTTAAACCCGTGTCGTACACGATCCTCGTCGCTGAGAAGAAAAAAAATGCAGCGCCAGAAGAAGAGTGGGATGTCATGGAATTCAACACTCTTGCAGCGCTTAAAAAATTACGCAGAGTCTGCCCGGAAACCATGAGCTGCAGTTACCAGTACGCGCTTAGCAGCGGCGTGGACAAGCAGTTTCGCCATATCAACGTGGTTGAAGCCGACCACTTTAAGCAGTTTGTGCGCCAGATAGCGCGCGCAGGCATCGACGCATAGATCAGCCGTTTTGCCGTGCCGCAGCTGCTGCACGGCAAAACCAGACAACCCGAGGAGTACACCAGATGAACGTTAATACCCTGAATGCAGTGCAGATGGCCTTTTATGTCCCGTCCCATAACACCCTCTATGCCTGGGCAAAGCAGCATGACGGCGAATGGGTGACCGAAAACGGATCGGCCACGCTGGACGCTGTGCGCCGCATTTACCCCGATATGGTTCTGGTGACCGAAGCGGCCGCGCTGGAAATGCAGAACGCCGGATACCGCCGCCCGTGGGAAGAAACCACAGAAGAGTATTACGTCAGCCAGCTGGAGATGCTGTCGCTAATGGACTGGTGCCGGGGTTTTGGTGGGGAGTCGTTCAAGTCGATGGATTTTACGGGCGCCGATGTGACGGCAATTTTTGTGCGCTACGGGGATCGTTTTTTCTGGTGCCATGACCTGCACACCCTGACACACCGCGATCTGATTGGTGAAGTGATTAACCAGTTCTGCCTGGGAGATGTGCTGAATTCCGGGCATTAAAAAAGCAGGGTTTCCCCTGCTCTGTCTATGCCGGGCGACCGCTACCAAACGAAACCCGGCAATCACAATCAACGTAAGGAGTTAATCATGAAATTTGACCCGCAAACTGTCGCACAGGCTGAGGCGTTTGTAAATGCCATCCGGGCAGGAAAACGCGGCCACATACCCGCGCTGCGCTTCGGCCAGTGGCAGCAATTCATGACCACCGTTTACGCCGGTCTCGGTCTGGCTTAACAGGAGACGGCCGCCCACGGGCGGCCGGTAAGGAAAACCATGTCACAACTGAGTTTTGAATCCCTGTTTATGGCCGAACCGGCAGCGGCGCAGGCAGTGAGTCAGCCGACCGCTACTCCGCCGCGCATGATCTCCGCAGATGAGGCCCGCCGGGAATTTATCCGCGTGTTTCGCCATACCGCGCCGGATATGCGCCGTCTGGAAGTGTTCCGTGACTTCGTGTCGCTTGCCGCCCGTGAGCTGGATATGGCACGCATTCGCTCACCGGAGAATATCGAGGAGAGCCGCCGGATCTGCGAACGATATAAGCCTGATGACATCAGCGACTTCAAAAAGCTTTTCTGCCTGATGGTCACGGCGCTTGAGGCCAGGTTTCATGACTTTCTGGGCTCCCTGCTGATGGAGCTCGAGCTGGGCGCGTCTGAAATGGCGCAGTTTTTTACGCCCTACCACCTTCAGCAACTGATGGCCCGGATGTTGTCACAGGGTGCGCCTGCCGTGGTGGCCCGCCAGGGCTTTATAACAGTGGACGAACCCGCTTGCGGATCGGCAGGCATGATCGTCGCCTGGGCAGAGTGCATGCTTGAAGCAGGGCTGAACCCATCGGAACACCTGTATACACGGTGTACCGATATTGACCCGATGGTGTCAGATATCGCCTTCATCCAGCTAAGTCTGTTAGGAATCCCGGCAGAAGTGATCACCGGCAATACGCTGACGCTAAAAGCAAACCGGGTGCGCTACACGCCCGTGTATTACCTGAATAACTGGCCTGAGCGGCTGGCGTTCCGTCGCCGCCTCGATGCCATGCGAAACTTTCTGGCCCCCGAGGCCGCGTGAACGTAAGGGAAAGGGCAGGCGAAACCTGCCCGGAGGAATACCGCATGAACAATAACGCGCTGAACACGATACCGGCCACAGTGCTGGAGACGATGGCGGAGCAGGTTGAAGAGGCTGCAGGTATGGTAATGATCCGCAGCAATGACGACCGCGCGGCACTGGCCGCCGCCGGGCTCTGGCAGTTTGCACGTCAGACTGGCCTGGACGGTGATGGCGAGTCACTGGAGACGGTGCTGACAGATTTTATGGCCAACCTGCTGCACCTGTGTGAGTACGTTGATCCTGACGAGAAAGGAGAGGCACGGTTTAACGCTGCGCTGACAATGGCCAGAATGCACTTTGAACAGGAACGTCAGGAGGATGACGGCGGGGCGTGGTGATAAGGCTGGTTAAAAACCAGGCAAAAGGACAGGGGAGGCACGGGACGTGCTTCCCCTTTGTTTATCCACAGCTTTGCCGCTGAGCTGTCCAGCATGACGGTGGATAACAGGGGCAAAGGGCCCAGCCCCTTCGGGGCAGGAGTGCCGGAAGCGCCTCCGGCGCATTCGTTGCACCTGCTCTTCCTGTACTCCCTGGCATCAGGTCCCGGTATTCAGTGCATGTGGTTTGCCAGGCAAAGCCAGAGTGTGCCGGCATGGTTTTCGGCCGGATGCTGTCGCTTGGTCATGATCGCTACCAGAACCAGAACCACGGCGAAGGGCAGGAAACTGGCCCCCTTCGGCTCCTGACCCGCTGCGCGGTTCAGTCGTCGAGCCCCACTCCGCCAGGCGGCTGCGCAGCACCCGCCAGTCTCCGCCGAACCCCTGCGGGTTTCGGGCCATACGGCTAGGGTCTGATGGCTGAAGTCAACGACATGGCTTGCTCCGGCCGTGCCGTCCGGGCCGCCTCCACCGCGCCGGCGGTGCCGTCGCTTTAATGCCGCCACGCCGTTCCGACGTGTCGGGTGTGTGCATTCTGTTCCCCCGGTGACGCCATCACCCTGTGTGTCCTCCCGCGGAGGGCTGGTCGTAGCACCGTCGGGTCGTCATCCAAGGGGTGAAATACACGCCGCCAGAAACTTTTTGCGGGCAAAAACTTTCTGCCGCCGCCCCTTTCCTTCCTCCCTTCGCCGTTGCTCCTTTACCCTCTGCCGCGAGAGAACTCACCAGGGAGATGGACAACCATCACCACAGGAGAAAACCAGGATGCACACACGAAACGTCAACGTCAAAACCGCCGCTCAAGAATCTTCCGGAAGATGTGATTCAACACTTTCCGTTGCCCAGTTTACCGAGCTGTTTTGCTGGGTACTGGCAGCAACTGAAGGCGAACCGCAGCCAGCCGTTTTCACACCGCCAGCATGCGCGCTTGAAATGATCATGCTGAATAAATACACCGATGAATATGTTTCGATCTGGATTGTTGACAGCTGGCCGGTTGCTATTGAGCTGCCGCAAATAGGTTTCTTCCGGGTTTTAACTTCAGTCAAATCTAATTAAAGGGGAATATTATGATCAGCTTTGCAAACCGTTACCGCGCACCAGTCTCAATTCGCCAGAACCGCCCGCTGACCAATGACGAATTACAGCGTATTGTTCCGAGTGCATTTTCTTCCGAGAAACACGACTCACGTTCCGAACGTTATACTTATATCCCGACCATTGACATTCTTGACCGCCTGCGTGAAGAAGGCTTTGAGCCTTATTATGCAACGCAGTCCCGCACGCGTGATATCGAGAAGCGCGAATTCACAAAGCATTTATTACGCCTGCGCCGTCACGATCAAATTGCGGGTAAAGAAGTCCCTGAAATTATTCTGCTAAACAGCCACGACGGCTCCAGCAGTTACAAAATGATCCCGGGCATGTTCCGCCAGATTTGTACCAACGGGCTGGTAGCCTGGAAAAACTTCGGTGAAATTAAAGTTCCGCATAAGGGTGATATTGTGGGGCAGGTGATCGAGGGGGCGTATACGGTACTGAAAACTTTCGATACCGTGACGGGCAATATTGACCTCATGAAAGGTATTCAACTGACAGAGCCGGAACAGCGTCTTTTAAGCGCGGCCGCGCTTGAATACAAATATGATGGAGCACATGCACCGGTGACGCCTGAACAGTTATTACAGTCCCGCCGATGGGAAGATAAAAGCCCGGATTTATGGACCACGTTTAACCGTATTCAGGAGAACGTTATCAAAGGCGGGATATCCGGAAAAACGGCAAAAGGTAAACGTACCCGGACGCGCGAAGTCACCGGGATAGATGGTGATATAAAACTGAATCAGGCGCTGTGGAAAATGGCCGAGGAATTCGCGAAACTGAAATCCTGAAAATAAGCCGCTCTTATGAGCGGCTTTTTACTGCACTAATGCCGACGTCTTATCCACGGCTAACTTTTCACCCGTCCTGTCCTCTTTCACCTGGCCGGAACGCTGCGCCAGAATATCTCTTCTCGCCAGCAGGACGCGATATATATTCTTGATATCCTGGGCATACGCCCGGCGGCGCTCGATGAGTTTTTTACTCGGTCCTGTATTATACATTCCAACGCTGTCCCAGTTTTTCCCGTATGACCGGAAGTTGTGCGCCAGCACCCAGGCACCCGTGTAAACACAAATACACGGATCGTTTAACAGACGTTCCCGGCTAATATTAAAGTTTTTAAGCTTTCCGTAATGGGAACTGTTCACCTGCATCCCGCAGACATCTTCCGTTCCATTCCGGTTGGAGCCGTTGATCGCTTTCGGTTTCAGTCGGCTCTCTTTAATGGAAATAGACATAAGTAGCAGCGGATCAATTTTGTAATCCTGTCCGGCCTGGTCAAAGCACATCTGTGGAGCTGCACCTGCAGAAAGTGAGAGGGCCAGCAGAAAGGCAGGTATTAGCGTTAATTTCATGATTGAGCCTTTTAGCGAAATATAAGCCGTTGTGGAAGGCACTGTAAAAAATACCCCGGCCGATCCTCCAAATCAAGATAATTCCCTACAAACGCGCGGAAGCGCTTTCTGCCATGCCCTGAAGGGCAGGCTGAAATAAAAGAGAGTGACAGAGTCACTTTATTTAACCGCCGCTCTATACTAACTCTTTAAAACACCACACCCTACGCAAGACTTCGTCTTGCAGATTTTATCTTTAAATTCAGGTGGATAACATTAGCTATATTGCGGAGTTTTGAGGTGTGGGACTAAAAGGTGTGTCATACCCCACACATAACAGTGCCGGATTAGCACACCTTGCAGTGCCGCCATAGGCACTGCAAGGTGTGGGGATTGTGTGTAGTCAATAATTAGAGTAACTTAAAATTAAGTAGTGCCTAATCCACACACATGATGGTGCCGCATCCACACACATAACAGTGCCGGATTGACACACATGATAGTGCCGGATTAACACACACTTGTTTCAAACTTCGAAATACACAAACAGAGCGCTTAAGGTTAAAACTTAGCTCATGCAGTGCTGCATCCGGCACTGCTTTAAAAATCAGGAAAATATCATGCCGCGTAAGAATATCTACTTCAAAGATAAAATAGACAGAGAAATTCACGATATACTCGAAATAGAGATTCAGAAGGGCGCAACAACGTCAGATATGAACTATTCATCTATCGTCAATGAACTTGTCCGCCTGGGGTTGATGGTCTACAAATCAAAGGAAGAGGGGTCGACGTTCGACCTTGATGGCTACAGGCGCGACCTGATAAAAAAAGTTTCCGGGTCTCGCGAAGGAATGATGATTTTAACGGCGCTCGTCTCTGAAATATTTGTCACCCTGAAAGGTCCGGACAGCGGCATCGCACTGGAAGACCTGGTGAATAACAATATCAGCGCGATAAACGTTGCTGAGGATGCAGCAGAACGTCAGCACTTTATTTCTGATAATTAATTACTTCGTGGCCGGCCTCATCCGGCCACGGTCGATCACTGAGAGCTGTTTTTATCCCACGGCAGCTCGCTTTTCTCAGCGTCAGATATTCTCTCTTTTAAAAAGACCTCGAACTCCATACAAAGCACTTTCAGCGCCTGCGCATCCTCGTTCTGGTCAAGTATGCGCTCCGTAAAATAGCCCAGAGTATTCATCAGGCGGGTCAGCATTTCGTCATTCAGACTGCGTTTATGCACCCGCGCCATTGTCCTGATTTCTTCCGCAAGATTCTCCGGAATACGCATGCTATATCCGGTTGTTTTACCCGGTAATAAAACCCTCTCTCCCTCACGCCACATCCACAACTGCTCAGCGTGAACGTCCTGAACTGCATTTTCATCAATCCCGGCACCACTTCCATCAAGCAGCTGGCCCAGCCATTCCTCAAATTTTACTGCCAGTGATATAAGCCGTTCTGCTTCAGCGGTTTTAATTACCGGATGCCCCGGCTGATAATTCAGGGATAACAATAACCTCGCAATAATTTCATCATTAACACTCCTTTTCCCCACCCTGGCGCATATTCGCAATTCCATAAGCAAATTATCCGGCGCACGCAGACGCCACTCCACGGCTTCGCCAGGCCGGAACTTTCGCGGACGACCGCGCCCTTCCCACATTTTCTCTTTTACTTTCATATGTATAGATCTCGGATACCATCACCAGGTTAACTGCCAGACCAAGCCTACCCCCTTCCATATTCAGATAATTCCGAATCGTTTCTAAAAGTGTGACATGTGTCACAGTTTTTTTTTTTTAGGGTCATGGGACAATTACGCCCGCGTAAACAAGCACTTACGCACCTCACTTTTGTTTACTTCGGAGAAAACAAGCATGAGCACCAAAAGCAATGCCCTTAAGGCTAAGAAGGGATGGGCGGTAGCGTCTTTATTTCGCAAGGCCCGCGAAAATGCGGCGTTACGTAATGTGGCTAAATGTGGCGGACTGGCGTTAATTTCACTTATGTTCGCTCATTCAGCCCTGGCGGCAGGTACGGACTTATTGTCCAGCCAGAACACAACTGTGAACGCAACATTTGGTTCCGGCTCTTCTATTGTTAAATGGTTTTATCTCGCCGAAATTCTTTTCGGTGTTTTCATTTACATTAAGACCCGTTCTCCTCTGACCTTTATCGGTATTCCCATTCTTATCATCGCCACCCGCGTTGGCTTTGCTATCGCGAGCTGACCATGAACGGGGAAGAAGATAAATACTACTTCCCGGAAACACTGAACCAGCAGGAACGCTATTTCGGTTTGCCTCTCGATGAACTTCTTATTACTGCGCCACTCGTTATTCTCGGCGTGCTTAATAACATGGCGATTGAACTGACCGTTGTAGCGGCCCTTCTGTGGATTACTGTCAGATACCTTAAAAAAGGGCAAGGCTCGTACTGGTTGCTGAATTTCTGCTACTGGCACCTGCCTTCCTTTTTATTCAGGGTAACGTTCCGACAGATTCCTGATTCAAGTTTCCGGCACTGGAGGGCGTAATTTTCATGAAGATGAAAATAAAAGGAGAGCGTGATAAACAACTCAGCCATGCGTTTATTGGGCTCTCAATTGTGGCGCTGTTATCAAGCGCCGGAACAGCAATAACGGGTTCACTGGCGTGGTATTTCGCCACCACCCAGAAAACCATTACGACTCCAATGACGTACAACCATCCCTTCTCTTCTGACGCACACAGCGCCGATGCAACCGGCATGACCATGTTCGCCACTTCCTTTATTTACTGGCGACTGAACGTGAGCCCCGAAAACATCGATAACAACCAGCAAATGATTCTCGGTTTTGTCCCCTCCGCCAGTCGGGACAGGCTGAAGAAAGCGCTGGATGTTGAAGCTGAGCGAATCAAAAAAGGCGGCATCACCACCCGCTTTGAAACTGCAGAAGTCAGGGCCATGAATGAGCCCGGCGTGGTGGAGTTCAGTGGCACACTGAAGTCCTCCACTACCAACGGCGCCATTACCACCCCCCTGAAGGACCAGGACAAGACCTACCGGCTGAGACTGACTTATGAGAGCGGGATGATTCATCTGCTTTCCTTCGAAGAACTCCAGCCGGTCACCACCACTAACTGACAGGACTACCCATGAAAAAGCGTTTTTCACCGGTGGCTGCTGCTGTGTTATTGGCGGCAGGGTTATTTACAGGCGGCCTCCGGGCCGCCTCCGCACCTGCCGCCATCCCGTTTGAGAATGATGCCGCCTTTAACGTCACGCTCAGCAATAACAGCCCGAACAAAATTGTTATCGACGGGGAGCTGATTACCAGCATCAACGGACCATCCGGTGCGTATGACAAGTACAACACCGAAGACGGCGCCTTGATTCTTTCACCGCTTGTCGGCCAGAACTTCAGCATGTTCATACAGACTGACCACGGCTCCTCACTCAGCCTCAACGTGAGACCGCAGCCGGGTAACGGTAGAACGCTGCGCTTCACCCCCATGTCACCGCCACTGCGTAAGAACGACGACGCTAAGGCATGGGAGGAAGGACAGACCTATGAGAAAACCCTGGTCGCACTGTCGCGAAGCGTGGTTAACGGTCAGGTACCGGATGACTACCAGGAATATCCGGTCAGCCGTATGACCGCATACACCCCGGCAACAGGCGTGCAGCTTGCAGCGGAACGCCAGTTTGTTGGCAACCACCTGCGCATTGTGCGCTTTCGCATGACCAACCCCGGCAACATCACACAGAATCTGCGCGAGCGCGACTTCTGGCACAAGGGCGTGCGGGCCGTAATGCTCTCACAGCACACGCTTTATGCCGGCGGCCAGGGTTATGCCTGGATAGTGTTTTCAGATGAGGGAGTACCGCGCTCATGAATCTGAATGAAAATCTCAGAACCCGCCGCAAGCAACTCGCTGTACTTGCCGGTGTCGCAGTCGCAGGTGCCGCACTTGCCGGCGGCGTAATGTGGTACGGGCACTATCAGGAAGCAAAGAAACAACCCGCACCAGTAGCCGCACCCAACGTAACCGGCGTCGTGACAGCAGCTTTTAACGAACAGGTTAACGAATCGGCCCTGTCACAGCAGCAGGCCAAAACCTCTGCGCTCGAGCAGCAGATGTCCATGCTGTCGCAACAGGTCGCACAGAACAAACTCACCACAGAACAGAAGCTGGCCGACAAGGATGCGCAGATTGCGCAGCTGACCGAGCAGCTCGCGAAAGCCCCCGGCAGCAACGCGACCACGGGCCAGCAGACACCACCTGCAGGCCCGAACGGAACACCACTCCCCGGTCCGGTTGCTGCCGGCCAGGCCCGCCCGCCTGAATACAGCGTCACCCCTACATCCGCACCGTCCGCCAATGGTGCAGTGAATATGGGGCAGGGCGTCGGATTCTATCCGGGAGGCTCAGGCCAGCGCATAACCGGCGGTCTGGCCACCACCTCATTCAGCTACGACCGTCTGAAAAAGAAGCCGACGAAGCTGCCCTGGATCCCGTCCGGCTCCTTCTCCGAGGCCATCATGATTGAAGGGGCTGACGCGAATGCCAGCGTGACTGGGCAGCAGAACTCCAGGGCAGTAACGTTTCGTTTGCTGGGCAATATCCAGATGCCCAACAACAAGGAGTACAGCGCTGATGGCTGCTTTGTGGTGGGCGAAATCTGGGGTGATATCTCCAGCGAGCGCGGCGAAGTCCGGACGAAGTCGATCAGCTGCGTGCTGAAGAACGGAAAAAACATCGACATGGAATTCAAGGGTCACGTCAGTTACCAGGGCAAGGGCGGCATTCGCGGCAAGCCGGTCATGCGTAACGGCAAAATCATCGGCTATGCCGGAGCCGCCGGTCTTCTGTCCGGGTTCGGTGAGGGCATCAAGTCTGCCGCCACGCCGTCGGTTGGTCTGGGCGCCACGGCCGAAGTCGGAGCCGGCGACGTGTTTAAACAGGGCATTGGCGGTGGTGCCAGCAAGGCTGCCGACACGCTGAGCCAGTACTGGATTAAACGTGCCGAGCAGTACCATCCGGTGATTGATATCGGCGCCGGCAATCAGGTCACCGTCGTGTTCCAGGAGGGCTTCCGCCTTGAAACGCTGGAAGACGCTGAAGAGCAGAAGGCGAAGGAAGCGGTTCAGGCTGCAGGCAATGCCGCTGAAAATGCTGTAACGCCTCAGCCCGCCTCACAGCAGACTACCTCAACCAGCACGACGTCGGTCGGCAACATCAACCCCGACGATATCCTGCGCCAGGCCAGCCAGCTGCGTCTCGGTGACACCATCAACTGAGGGTGTAACGATGCGTGATAAAGAGATGAATGACCAGTTGCTGAAGAGCATCAGCTTTGACCTGAAGGAGTGGGAGAAGCAGGGCAATACTCCCACTGAGACTGGCCGCACCCTGGCTATCTTAGTGCTGATCATCGCAGGCAGCTTTGCCCTCAGACTCCTTCTTGAAGGGGGAATATTTTTCCTGGCACTTCTGATATGGGTTCTGATGATTCTCGGGTTTGCCTGGTGGTTATTCAGGCGCCCCGGATTGTCCTGGGCTCAGGAAGTAGACCACAAGCTGGCTCAGTATCACCCTGTAGACCAGATGGCCTGGGAAGAGCTCAGAAAAAGTGTGGAAACGGATGGTGTGACGCTTCATAACATTCAGAGCTGGTTTTACCAGGAAGTCAGGGCACTTACCCCGCCTGCTGAACAGAAATGGAAAATGCTGCAGAACAAACTCGGCGCGCAGTGCACCACGACACCAGAGCAACCGGTGAAGCCGGATACGAAGGAGGAGTGAGATGATCCGACTCGTTCTCGCCGCAATGATCCCGCTGTCGCTCCTCACGGCGCAGGCGGCGCTGGCCATCGATGACTCTGAGGCCTCCGTGTTTGATTCTATATTTGGCCTCAACGACGGGAATAAAGGGCAGGGAGCCTTTGAAAAAGACCAGAAGGCCGCACTGGCCGACGAGGACCCCTGGCACGCATGGCAGGTCTTGTCGGCAAACCCACCCGCAGAGATGTCTGAAAAGGTGCGTAGCCAGTATGCCAAACTGGCATCCTCATTGATTCTGAAGGCGGCACGCCAGGGTAACCGGGATGCACTGATTACCGTTTTCAGCAGGGGAGAGGTTCGGCAGTTTATTTCAGCACGGGCAGAGCTTTATGAACCTTTGCTTAAGCTGGCTGAACAGGCCGACGGAGGCAGGGAGGATATGAAACTTCTGTCTTTAGCTGGCGATATTCTCCAGAAAGGGCAGTGGATTATCCAGGACAGCCAGCGCGCAGCCGGTTTTTATGCCCGTGCCTGGCTTGCCGGTGATAACGATGCGCCTGGCAGCCTGTACCGGCTCTATCAGTATCTAAGAGACCCGGCCTCCGCCTACCTCTGGTCACTGAGATGTAT
Source organism: Citrobacter amalonaticus (assembly GCF_018323885.1). Classification (NCBI taxonomy): domain Bacteria; kingdom Pseudomonadati; phylum Pseudomonadota; class Gammaproteobacteria; order Enterobacterales; family Enterobacteriaceae; genus Citrobacter; species Citrobacter amalonaticus. The sequence goes on from NZ_AP024586.1 coordinate 95,719, forward strand.
CGGGAAATGCACGGCGATAAGCGAGGAGGAGCTGGCGCTCGAAAGTCTGTCACCCCGCCAGATACAGTGGATTCAGAAGCTGGCGCACGATAAATCTGTCATTACTGTTAACGGCCTTGCGGTCCGTAAGGAGCTGCAGTGAATCCAGTGACCCGCCGGATGGTAACCGCACTTCTGTTGGCCGGTATCTTCCTCAATGTTTCTCCGGCGATGGCGGCCAAAAGCAGCAGTTCTAAATCCATGCGCTCGTCGATATCAAAAGGCTCTGCCGTTCGCAGTTCGCCGCGCCCTTCAACTTCAGGGCCGGTTCATTACCGCAGCGCAAAGCCGGATAAAACATACCGACAGTCAATGAGTGAGGCCAGCTCCCGCTCCGTTCTGGAGCGTTCCCGTACCCTGCCATCCGAAAAGCTGCAGACCGTCATTCGTGAAAAGGAACGCAGCGGACCCGGCTGGATTGGTACCGGGTTGCTTGTCTGGTTGCTGAGCCAGCACGACCTCTCCTCCTCCGATCGTCACTGGATTGAGAAACAGATTGATGAGTCGAAGAATGAAAACGTGCAAACGCAACTCCCGCCCCCGCCGCTTTCAGATGTGGTTTTCAGCTGGGTATATCCACCTGTGTTTAATCAGGGTGAAACATCACTCATAACTGTGAAAGCCACTGAAGGAGAGCAACAGAAACCCGTGACGGTAAGTTGCGTGCTGAAAGACATTCACAGCAGTCAGGACGGCATTGCCGCCAGGCTTGAATGGACGCCCCTGAAGGAGGTCACTGCGGTCATGCGCTGTGAAGCTGGCGGGTTGAGTGATATGCGTATTTTCAGTATCAGGGATAGTTGCGATAACCGCCATAGTCCCTGCGATTGATGGCGACTAAGGGTGTAAGAACAACCAACTGAAGCCACATGGACTGCTCTCCCCCGTTGACACAGTTCTCTCCACTCGTATGAGGATTAAAAACTTGAATACTGAACAAACCAAGACATTACAGACCATCAGAAATGATTTTCTTGCGTGGGAACGCGAAGGCGTAAAGGGAACGTCAGAGCCGTATTACGGCATGTTAGCGATATGCGCAGGGGCTGTCCTGATGGTCTTTGGCATGGCATTCAGTGGGCAGAAACTGGCACTTGCCTGCGGAATTATCGCTGCACTGGCCGGACTGGCGCTGCTGTTTTACAAAGAAAAGGGAGCGGATGGCAGGGCAGACGATATTCTCCTCAGCGTCCTGGCTTACCGGCCTGTAAACGAGGAGGCTTACCAGAGCCTTTTAGAAACGATCGCGTATGCCGGGAAACTGAAGCAGCCAGACCTTAAGAACTGGCTGAGCGCAGAGCTGGCAGCACTTGAAAAGACTCAGACGAAGGAAAATAACCGGTCTGACCCTGACACCACCCTCACTGATTAAACGAATAACCCACACACCTGTTTAACCCCCTTAACCGGAGTTACCCCATGAAAAACCTGATGGGCGCTGCACTGCTGTGCAGCGTTTTAACCGGCTGCGCCGGTATGAATAGCGATTTCGACTGCAACAAGACCGCAACAGACCAGTGCCTGACCACCGGCGAGGCCAACAAACTGGCTGCGCAGGGCAAAAGCCTGGCTGACCTGACGGCAGAGAAGACCACAAAAAAGCCTGCGGGTGAAACCCTGCCGGCACTGCGTAACACAGCGCCTGTCGTTAACCCGCAGCGTCCTGTTTCCGTCGCAGCAACCGGACCGCTGACTGCAAAAACCATCGCACCGCGTCCGCTGGCCAGCGCACCGGTAAGCTCCGGTTCAGTGGTTACCCCGCTGGTTACCACTGGCCATGTGACGCCGGTAACGCCGGTCAACACGGCAGGTCGCGTGCCGGTTCAGCGTATCCCGGATGCCACTCAGCGACTGTGGATCGCGCCCTGGGTCGACACCGATGATAATTTCCATCAGCCCGCCGTGGTGGAGTTCGTGAAAAACAAATCCCACTGGGATGAGAGCTATCGCGTTATCGGGGAGGGGGGAGAATGAGTTTTGTCGACAGCCTGATGGGCATGCTGAAAAACGGCAAGGAAGAGGACGGCGCGGCAACTGCCCGTAACAACCTCTCCCAGACATGGGACTATCCCTCGCTGGTTGCTGCCCTGCCGTATCGTTATTACGACGATGTGAGCGATCTCTTCGTGAACGAAGGTACGGCGGGCTTCATCCTTGAAGCCGCGCCGCTGCCGGGCGCAAATGAGCAGGTGATGGCGGCGCTTGACGATATGCTGCGCAAGAAGCTGCCCCGCAAAACACCCGTCACCGTCATCCTGACGGCCAGTAAATGTGTGGGCGAGCGTATCGAGCGTGGCGTGAGTACCGATATGTGGAAAGGCCAGATGGCCGATCACCTTAATAAAATCACCCGCGCGTTCTGGCAGCGTTCGGCTCTTCACGGGCTGGCCAATGAACGGGAATACCCGCTGTACCTGCGCAACTACCGCATCTTTATTGTGTATGGCAAGCCAGCGAAACGCTTTACGCAGCAGGTGATGGATGACCTGATCCAGGTCCGCAACACCATCCGCGTCTCGCTCGGTGCCGCGCGTATCGACTGCATCAATACCAACGTGAACGCTTTTCTGTCGCAGATGCGGGAGCTCATGAACTACCGGCATGAGCAGGTGATGATGTCCTCTGACGACTATAACGAGGATGAGAAGCTGAACCGTCAGGTCGTCGACCGGGCAATTGATCTGAGTGTGCATCCCTCCCACATTCGCGTCGAACTGCCTGAGTCGATTGAGCCCAACGGGACACGTCTGCCGGCCTCAGCGTGTCGTATCGTGAACATGCAGCTCAGTAAGAACCCTAAGCGATTTGCCCTGTGGCAGGGCGCTGATAACCTGCAGAACCTGCGATTTCCGGACCTCGGCATTCCGTGTCCCTTTATGCTGACCTGGACCACGGAGCTTGAGGAGCAGACCAAAAGCCAGGGGGAGGCGTTTCGCAAGGATCAGGACCTCTCCAAAAAGGCCAATTCAGCCTATGCCGCGCTTTTTCCCGGTACCAAAAAGGCCGCAGATGAATGGCGCCGTACCCGCGAGCAGCTTCACAGTAATGAGATTGCGCTCTGTAATACCTACCTGAACCTGACGCTGTTTACCCCGGACAACCACACGGAGTCACAGGCCTGCGAGCTGGCTGCCGTGAACGTGTTCCGTAAAAACGAGCTGGAGATGGTCACAGTTCATTACCAGCAGATGCGTAACTGGCTGGCTGGCTTCCCGTTTGTGATGCAGGAGGGCATGTGGGCAGACCTGAAAATGACCGGCGCCACGCTGCGTGCCAAGTCCTGGAATGCGGTGAGTCTGATGCCGGTGGTGGCCGAGCGCCAGCTGTCAAATCTGGGCATGCCGCTGCCGACCTACCGCAATCAGGTGGCCTTTTTTGACATGTTCGGGGAGGAAAACGGCAGCACTAACTTCAACATCGCCGTAACCGGCACCTCCGGGGCGGGGAAATCCTTCCTGACGCAGGGCATCCTGCGCGACGTGCTGAACGCAGGCGGGTTTGCCTGGGTTATCGACATGGGCGACAGCTATAAGAACTACTGTCACCAGGCCGGCGGGGTGTACCTCGATGGCGCGAAGTTGCGCTTCAACCCGTTTGCGAACGTCCGGGACATTAAGCATTCCGCAGAAGGTATTGTGCGCCTGCTGACAGTCCTGGCCAGTCCTACCGAGCCGCTTGACGGCGTCTGTGAGGCCATTCTGCAGAAGGCGGTCATGGACGCGTGGGAAAGGAAGCAGCACGGCGCCCGTATTGATGATGTGCACAATTACCTGACCAGTGAGGAGGTGAATACCGCCTTTGCCGACAAGCCGACCATCATTGCGCGTCTGGCAGAACTGGCGATGCTGCTTGAGACCTACTGTACATGGGGGCCGGATGGTGAATACTTCAACGCCGACAAGCCGACGCTGGACGGGGAAACCCGCTTCGCGGTGCTGGAGCTGCTGAGTCTCGAAGACAAGCCGAAGCTGCTTTCATCCATTCTGTTCTCGCTGATCCTGGCCATTCAGGAAAAGATGTACCACAGCCCGCGCGACCTCAAAAAAGTCTGCATCATCGACGAGGCCTGGCGTCTGCTCGGCGGCTCCAACCCGCACGCTGCGCGGTTCATCGAAACCGGCTACCGTACCGTACGTCGCCACCGTGGCGCATTTATCACCATTACTCAGGGTATCAAGGACTTCAGCGCCAGTAAGGAAGCTGAAGCGGCCTGGAACAACAGCTCCACCAAAATCACCCTGCTGCAGGATACGAAAGCTTTTAAACAGTATCTCGCTGACAACCCGGATCAGTTCTCTGACGTTGAAAAAGAAGTTATCCGGGGCTTCCAGCCCGCACTGCAGACCGGCTACAGCTCCCTGCTTATCAGCGCCGGTGAATACAGCTCCTTCCATCGCCTGTTTGTCGATCCGGTTACGCGCGCCATGTTCAGTTCGCGCGGCGAGGACTTTGCCTTTATGCAGAATGCGCAGAAAGCCGGCGCAACGGCAGAAGAGGCGGCGTACCTGCTGGCCGAGAAGAAATACGGTGATGAACTTCGTGAACTTGAAGAATGGGTGAAAGCCGCATGAGCAATGAAAACGAAAAGCCGTATGACGGCGATACCGTCCAGGACGGGGTAACAATGGCAGGCCGGCTGGCATCCCGCCGGGTAAAAGGGGGGCTGGTTGTACTGGCCGCATTGCTTGCCATGACCGGTGTGGCGTATGTGACGGCGAAAGCGGTCACGCCGGACGTGGTGGTCTTCGACATGAAGGGCACGGTTGACCTTTTTATGCAGCAGTCATCACAGATGAAGCTGGATGAGACGAAGGCCAGCGCGCTGACGGCCCGCTTCAACACGGCGCTGAATGACAGCCTGCGGGACTGGCAGGGCGATCACAACGCCATCCTGCTGGTCAAACCGGCAGTGATTAGCGATGAGACCGATATCACTGCAGAAATACAGGCCGACATTGCCCGGCGCATGCAGGGGGGCCAGTGAGAAAACAACTGCAGCTGTGCGCCCTCGCCGCAGGGGTGCTTTGTGCCAGTGCCGGAGCAAAGGACCTGGGTACCTGGGGTAACGTCTTTGAGCCGGCCGAGCAGGACATGCTGGTCTTCATTCAGGACAGACTGAAGGGCATGGAGCAGTCCGGTGAACTGGGCCGGCTTAAGGAAGAGGCCATCGATCGGGTCAGGAAAAATGCGGTGCGTCCTGCGCCGGTTGAGGGCCTGACGGCCGCTGTCACCTACCGGTCATTTCCCTATGACCCGACCTTTACCGTGAACGAAACCATCACTGACATGCGCGGGAACGTCATTGCCCTCAAGGGCGACCAGGTGAACCCGCTCGACAAGGTGGCCTTTAATCAGGTGCTCTACTTTATCGACGGCGATAACAAAGAGCAGGTGGACTGGACCCGACAGCAAATCGCCGGAAAGACCGGATACAAGGTGATCCTGGTGAACGGCAACATCAAGGAGACCAGCGACGCGCTCGATGAGCGTATCTACTTTGACCAGTCCGCCATCCTGACCCGTAAGTTTGGTTTTCAGCATATCCCCGTGCGTATTTCCCGTGATGGCCGCACGCTGAAAGTGGAAGAAATCCCCATGACAGGAGTAAAAAAATGACGGCAACCACGTTAGGCGATCTGTTTCCTGAAATGCGCCAGGCCGCACCGGCGGTAAAACAAAAGAAACTGAGCAACAAAACGACCCGAACCGGCACGGCAGAGCGTCTGAAAAACCTGTATCCCGAAATTGAATCCTGGAACAACGTCCTTGCCACGCAGGCCTGGTGGCAGTGGCTCAGCACAAACGGTATGCCACTGGTCGAACCGGAAGCGCGCGACGAGCGTTTCCCTGAATATCTGGTCGGTCTGATCAAGGCGAAGATGCAGGAGATGGGATCATGGCGCTGACGGACTGCTTTATCGACCCCGGCTCGCTGCAGGGCTTCATGACCTGTCTGCGCGAAAGTGAAAATCTGACGGGCGTGGCGATGATGGCTGTTCTGTTTGCGGCCTGGCTGACCGTGCAGCTTATGGCGCAGAGACGCCGTAAGGCGCGACAACGTGTGGCTCTGCCGGGGATCCCCGTGACGCAAAACCTGATCCGTTTTGGCGACGAGAATCATGCCGCCGGGGTACACAACTTTGTGAACCGGGAGTTGTTCCAGCTGATGCTCAACGAGATGGAAAAAGCGCTGACAGACACAGGGTATGCACTGACGCGTAGTGAAGCAAAGCGCGTGACGATCTCAGAGGCAGACAGGCAGAAAATCAGCCGCCGGATTTTCCGGGTGCGCCAGTGCTATATCACACCGAGAGTATCTGAGCAGGCGATGAAAGACAGCGAGGATGCGGCTGTGAACGATGGCTACGCCGGTACCTGGCTCAGCGTACTCATCAGGGCGAATGAAGCGCAGGGCTGGTATGTCAGATGTCATCCGGGCACGGGAGTACAATCATGGGAGGATTTTGCCTGGCCAGTAAAGCAGGTTGTGGTGACAGTGTCGGCCTCCGCACCCGCGCTTACCCGTGATGTGGTCCGTGTCCTGAAGGAAGTCCCGGCCGTGCTGGAGCAGATGGCGTTTCAGGAATGGGATGGCTCAGTCATGAAGCCGGTACCGGTCACGACGCAGGGAATTCAGGCGGAGCTGGTCCGGAAGAGCTGCGCCACGCCGCCGGGTTTTTTCCCGGAACCAGCGGGCCGTAACGTGCCTGACGGGCTTGAAAGCTTTGCTGCAGAGCCGGCGCACGATGTGAAGCGGACTTTCAGCGTATTTATACAGGTCACGAAGCGAAGAGACACCAGAGACATTGTGCACTGGCTGATGATGGTGTGTGAGCGTCTCGAAGCCGGTGAACTGCGCGGCGCGGAGTATGATGATGACAACGGCTACGCCTTTATTGTCTCCCCGCCCTCCGGCTCTGACTGACTTACCGCCGCTTCTTTCAGGATGTTCGGTGCTCACTGCGTTGCGCTCCGCCTCAGCCTGAAAGCCGCGCCGGTTTCCGATCAACCCCGACAAGGTAACGCCATGAAAAAAGACCCTGAATGTGAAAAGGGCCGGAATGTGACCATCTCAGCCGTTCGTCATGACGAAAAATCGGCTCTGCGACTGAATGCCATTCTTGCCGAGAACCCCCTTTATTACCCCTCTGTCGTATTGCGGGCCGGATTACTGGCCCTTGAAGGACTGACCAAAGAAGAGCGTCTGAACTTCATCATGAAAGCTGCTGTGAAAACCGAAACGCACTAACCCCCTTCTGTTTTTCGCCCACCCGCCGGTCTGGTGGCTGCGGCATTCCCGGAGAGAACACCATGACTTTTCCTGAACCCATCGGGCCGGCGACGGTCGTCCGTGATCCGGACGGCTTCTGGACCCACCCCCGTTATTTTGAGCCTGAAAGCGATGAAGCGCGCCAGGGCGAATTCGGTGACTGGCTGCACCGCCACCGCCTGACCTGCAGAACCTGCTGGATGGAAAGCGACGCGCCCCCGTCTGTGACAGCGGCATGGGAGGCGGGAGACAGTAAAGCCTGCGACTGGCAGCCATCGGTCCCGGACGGCGAGGGCTGGTTTATCGGCTCGATTCACGACACGGAAGACGGTCCGATCTGCGTCTGGTTACGGGAGGCGCGATGAAGCTGTTCTCCTGGCTTTCTGCCGTGATGCTGGCCTGCCTGCTTCAGGTACCCCTTACGGCCTCAGCTGCCGGTGCGGGTGACGGACGATGGGTGAACCCCATCTCGGACGTGTGCTGGAAGTGTCTGTTTCCGATGTCGGTCGGCAGCGTCAAGCTGGCTTCCGGTCCGCAGCCGGACACCACCAACCCCGCTTCGCCCATCCAGATTTGTTCCTACGGGGTGCTCTATCGCATGGGGCTGGCCATCGGTTACTGGGAGCCCACCGCCATGACTGACGTGACCCGCGAGCCGGGCGTGATGGTGAATATGGGCGGCTTCAAAATCGACCTCGGTCGAACCGGTACCGGCACGGCAGGGCAGAGCGACCGGCCCGCAGCCGGCGCGTTCTACCACGTTCACTGGTACAAGTACCCGCTCATCTCCTGGCTCAGCATCATGACCAGCACCGGCTGTTTCCAGGGCGGTGACATGGACATTGCCTATATGTCTGAAGTCGACCCGCTGTGGAACGACAGCACCCTGTCGATGATGATCAATCCCGAGGCGTCGCTCTTTGGCAACCTGATTTCACAGGCCGCGTGTGCGGCAGATGCGGTGGCCAGTACTGCCGGCGTTCCGCTGTCGCCGCTGTTCTGGTGTGCCGGCAGTCAGGGCAGCATGTATCCGTTCACCGGTTTTACCAGTGGGGAATTCTCGCCGCTTGAGTCCTCATTACTGGTCACGGAGCGCATGGCCTTCAAGCTTCACCGTGAAGGTCTGGTGATGAACACGGTCGGGGCCGACGTCGCGGTCTGCTACCAGTACCCGTCACCCATCGTGCCGAAAGAGCGCTGGCGATACCAGATGGTGAACATGTACCCCGAGACCAACAGCTGCCACGCCTTTGGCGCCAGCACTCAGACCTGGGGTACACCGCATAACTCCCCGCAATCAAAGAAGAACTTCGGTTACCTGCTCTGGCGCAAACGCAACTGCGTCTATACGTGAGACACGCCCATGAAAAACACATTTTTCCGTGCGCTGCTGGCCAGCGCCCTGATGGCCTGCACCCTGAACGTGATGGCCAGTGAACAGTCCAGCGTCTCCGCCGGCGATATGAACTGGATGAAGCAGCAGCAACAAACGCTGGACGATTTTAAGCAGCGATTGCAGGGGGCAACGATGCAGCTTCCGGCTGAGCAGCAGGCGCTTATCGAAAAACTGCAGGGCGACATTGGTCGTCAGCAGGCCGGACAGCAGGCCGGTGAAAAGCGGACCTTCCCGGCCATTTACTTTGTCAGCCTGGGGCTGCCGCGTGAGGGGCTGCTGCCGATGCTCAAGGATGCTAACCGCTACGGCATCCCGGCGACGCTGCGGGGACTGGTGAACAACGATTTACGCCAGACTGCCTCGGCCATGTTTGAGCTGGCCAAAGAGGACAAGAACATCGGGGTTCAAATCGATCCGACCCTCTACACCGAATATCACATCACCGCCATCCCCGCGCTGGTCGTGACCTGCTCCGGGCGCTATGACGTCATTCGCGGCAGCCTCCCGCTGAAGGATGCGCTGGAGAGGATCGCAAAAGACGGTGACTGTGCAGAAACCGCAAAACGTCTGCTGAAGGAGGCCGAATGAAACAGCTTCTCGCAGCGGCCATACTGCTGCTTCCCTCCGTCGTGATGGCCGATGCCGTCAGCGACGCCTATAACGCCGGTGCCGCCTATGGCAAGGGCAATGCCGGACAGGGCACCGGCACTCTGAAAAATCCCGGTGCCGTCACAGGCGCCATTCCCGGCTATACCGCTAACCCGCCCCAGAGCGGCTATTACGGCGGCGTAAAGGGGGGCGACGGTGGCCTGGCGGATAAAGGGCAGGAGGCGCTGCAGAACAGCAACGCCGGGCAGGCCATTATCGACTCGGGTGTTAAAAATCCGCTTCCCGTTATCGATCCTGAATCCCCCTTCATCACCATCGGCAAGAACGCCGAGACGAACGCCGGCGGTATCGTGAACGGGATCGGCAACGCCCAGCAGTGCCAGCAAACCACGGTGAACAAAACCGTGTTTGAGAAGTATACCTGCGAGCGGGATGTATGGGTGGAGCAGAGCTGTGCACGTAACGGGACTGCAGCCGGCGGTTACGGTGACCCGGTCGTCACCACCAAAACCATTACCATTAATCCGGGCGACTGGAGCATTTCGAACCGCATTATGAGTTTCACGGTACCGGAAGACATGGTTGTCACCAGCGGGACATTAAAGATGGATACACCCGCCTGGATGCTGGATGCGAGAGGCACCTTTATGGGTACGAGTCTGACGCTATCTTATTCGCAGACGTTTACGCTGAAAGTGTCCGGTTCGGTGCTGAAAAAAGGTCAGGTTATCTCTTCTTCCCAGTTCTGCGACAGTGACTGCAGCCGGATCACGACCTCTCTTATCGACAGTCAGATGCGAAGCTACGCCAAATTTACCCTGGTCCTGACGGCGCGCGACACCTACACGCCGTTTGAAGGAACGGTTAAATGGTCAGAATCCTGTGGCTTCAGCAAGTCCGGGGCAGTGAAAACGAACAGTGTCTGCACCGTGGCCGGCGGCAACCGCACCATTACCTTTGATGGGCAACAACGGACCGTATACAGCAGCTGCTGGCAGTACACCGACATGTATCTGGTGAAGTCGGACTCCAAAGGTACGTGTGAATCGCTGATGAACAACAAGGCCTGTACCTCTACGGGCACGACGTGTACCACGAAGAACGGCAGCTACTGCGAGCACGAGACGGTCAGTTACGACTGCCAGAAAACCTACAGCTCCGGCGGCCTGGTGTGCGGCGGGCAGTACTTCTGCAAGACGGGCGACTGTAACGACACCAACGGTGCCGGTGACAGCGGGTTTGATACCGCCGTTGCCAAACTGGCAGGCCTGGCCTCAGCGGCCGACGACGTGAAAAAGCAGCAGGACGGCATCGACGTGCGTGCGTTTACCGGAAGCGTGATGAGCTGTCGCAAGGCGGTTGCCGGGTTCTCCAACTGCTGCAAGGACTCCGGATGGGGTTCGGATGCCGGGCTGGCCTCCTGCAACAGCAACGAGATGGCGCTCGGCAAGGCGAAGGCCAAGAAGGTGACCGTGGACGTGGGCGAGCGCTGTGACAAGGAAGTGCTCGGCGTCTGTGTCCAGAAGAGCAAGGTGTACTGCGTGTTCGGCGGCAAGCTGGCGCGCATCATCCAGGAGCAGGGACGTCGTGACCAGCTGCGCGTCGGATTCGGCAGCGGTAAAAACCCGGACTGCCGTGGCATCACGGTACCGGAGCTGCAGGGCATCGACTTCGATAAAATCAACTTTGCTGATTTCTACGAAGACCTGATGAACAACCAGAAAATTCCGGATACCGGCACCCAGGTGAAACTCATCAAGGACCGCATTGCCGCCCAGGTGAACCAGCAGGGAGGCAAATGATGAAACGTGTCCTGTGCGGCCTCATCCTGGCCGCGCTCAGCCTGCCGGTGATGGCGGAGGAGATCGTTACTCCCTCAGAGCCCTTTACCGGCTGGTTCTGGTACAACGAACCGAAAAAGCCCCCGGAGCCAGTGAAGCCACCACCACCGGCGCAGAAGCCGGTACCGGATTTCAGCAAAATGACGGCGGTAGAGCAGGCAAACGTGCTGAAAGGCTACATGCAGGAGGCGCTTAACCGCGCCATTCTGTACCCGACCCGGGAGAACACGGCGACGTTCCTGCGCTGGCAGAAGTTCTGGACGGACCGGGCCTCCATGTTCAGCCAGTCCTTCGCCGCCGCGCAGCTGACCCACCCGGAACTGGACTACAACCTGGAATACCCACACTACAACAGCATGGCGCCGTTTGTTCAGACCCGTGAACAGCAGAAACAGCAGGACGCGGTCACTCAGCTGGCGCAGCAGTACGGTCTGTTCTACTTCTACCGGGGCAGCGACCCGATTGACGTGCAGATGGCGGGCGTGGTGGCTGACTTTGCGAAAACCAACGGGATATCGCTTATCCCGGTTTCTGTGGACGGACAGGTGGCCGCCACGCTGCCGCAGAGCCGCCCGGACACAGGTCAGGCCCGTGCCATGAACATCAGTCACTTCCCTGCGCTGATGCTGGTCGACCCGAAAACCCGTAACTTCCGTGCACTGTCGTATGGCTTCATGACGCAGGACGATCTGTCGAAACGCTTCCTGAACGTGGCCACCGGTTTTAAACCCAACTCTTAAGGCTATTTATGAGACAGATGTTATTTCCTCTTCTGCGGGATGCCGTCCGGCTGGCGTTTTACACCCTTGTGGCCGGACCGGCGCTGCTCCTTTATGTTATGGCGCTTATCGTGGTGCAGGACGGCTCACCCTCACAGCAGTTCCTCAGTGCGGCACGTCGCCTGACGGAAGGGGCTCCGGCTGGTAAGGTCATGCAGTGCGTTACCCCTGAGCCGGAGCGAAACGTTGTGCTTCACGCAAAGGATGCCGGTTCACCAACCTGGACGCCGCCTGTCCCGGACGATCTTGCTGACCATCCCAGACCCAGCCCCCCCATTATTCAGTTCTGTCATATGGAGCCTGTCGATCGGACGTTCTGGACCCGCCCGGCGGACCAGCTTGTCACCATTCTCTGGCTCGCTGGCGCACTGCTCGGTGCGGCATGGGCCTTTATGACGCAGCGCCTGCCGCAACCGGCACCTGCCACATTCAACAGATCTGTTCTGCATAAAAAGGATTAAGACCATGAACGTAAGTTTTTTTGCCGGCCTCATCTTCTGGGGCATGATGGCGCTCGTGCTGAGCGAGCTGATGACCCTCTCTGTCACCGCGACTCAGGCCGGTCTGGTCTGGCTCAGCTACGGGTTGTGGGCCGGAGCAGCGATAATGCTGGGCCGCGCCGCGCTTCAGGTGCTGCGTGAACGTCGCACCCTGCGCAGCGGGGTGACCGGGCATGAGCGTTAAATCTCCTGTGATGGCCCTTCTGCTGTGCATGCCGTTACTGGCGCAGGCCGGGGTCCGCGAAGAGCTGATGGCGCTTGAGGCGGCCAAATCAGCAGAGCCGGTGGCCCTGAGTGCTGTCGCACCCGCACCGGTGCCGGCCTCGCTGATGGCCCTGCCGGACGGGCGTCAGGCAAACATGAAGGACTATGCGGTGGTGGTCTTTATGCAGGCACACTGCCAGTACAGCGCGAAGTTCGACCCATTGCTCAAGGGCTGGGCCGACGAGCACAACATCCGGGTATATCCGTATACGCTCGACGGCGGCGGCGACAGCGCGTTTCCGGTGCCGATGATCCCCCGCAAGACCGATCCGAACGCGCCTATTGCCGATGAGATTGTGACCTTCTTCGGCAACGGCCTGCCGATTGCGACCCCGACCGCCTTTATGGTCAACGTGAACACGCTGAAGGCATATCCCCTGACCCAGGGCGTGATGGACGTTCCGGTGCTGGAATCCCGCATGGCGAGCCTTATTCAGGCCGACCTTGATAATGTTGACCCGAACATGCTCCCGCCAATGCCGGCAAGCAGCCAGGTCACTCCTCAGTAATACATTTGCAATACAGATAAAGCGTCGCGCTGATAACCGAGTCGTCACCAATGAGCGCCTGAGACAGCGCCAGCATTCCCCGCTTATACCTCATTAATGTAATACCACCGGACTATAACATGACTACAAATTCGTATGCGCTGTCGCGTACCGAGCGCGTGTGGCTGCTGTTCAGCGTCACGCTACTCGCAGCCGCGACATTCTATGGTTTCCTCGCCGCCCGGGTTGTTCGTGCCATGTCCCGGCCTGAGCTGACCACGTACCTGCAGGACTTTCCGGTCCTGCTGCTTATTTCCCTGAGTGCCGGCTTCATTTTCTGTACCGTCGGCCATTACGCACTGCGCGTTTCCCTGAAAGAGAGAGCCCGGGAGGAGGTCAGGCATGGTTAAGTCACTTCTCACGGCGGCAGGTATTTTTATAGCCGGCCTCGCCGCGCTGCCGGTTCAGGCCGACGTCAATGGCGACCTGAACGGCTTCTTTGGGAGTCTCGGCTACAGCGGCAACGTTTCCCAGGCACAGGCCTGGCAGGGGCAGGCGGCGGGCTACTTCTCCGGCGGCTCGGTTTATCTGCGCAACCCGGTCAAAAACGTGCAGCTGATTTCGATGCAGCTGCCGTCGCTGAACGCCGGCTGCGGCGGCATCGATGCGTATCTGGGCTCGTTCAGCATGATCAGCGGGGAGGAGATCCAGCGCTTCGTGAAACAGATCATGAGCAACGCAATGGGCTACGCCTTTGACCTGGCGCTGCAGACGATGGTTCCGGAGCTGAAGCAGGCGAAGGACTTCCTGCAGAAGCTGGCCAGCGACGTCAACTCGATGAACATGAGTTCCTGTCAGGCCGCACAGGGGATCATCGGCGGACTGTGGCCAGTAACCCAGGTATCCCAGCAGAAAATCTGCCAGGACATTGCCGGCGAAACCAACATGTTTGCCGACTGGGCGGCGTCCCGACAGGGCTGCACCGTGGGCGGCAAAAGTGACTCGGTGACCGCGAAGGCCAGAGATGACCAGAAAGACCAGGTGCTGAAGAACAAGAACCTAATCTGGGACACGCTCAGCAAGAACGGCATGCTTTCGGGCGACCGCGCCCTGAAAGAGCTGGTCATGAGTACCGTCGGGTCCATCATCTTCAATAAGGACGGGGATGTCACCATCCTGACCCCGCTTGTTGATAACCGCGACCTTATAAAGGTCCTGATGCGGGGCGGTACGGCGAAGGTATACGGCTGCGACGAAGCGTCGCTGTGCCTAGCCCCGGTCGTGACCAACATGTCCATCACCGAGTCCACTGCCCTGGTGACGAAGGTGAAAAACCTGATGCTCTCCATGCAGAGCAAGCTGGTTGATGATAAGGCGCTGACCGATGAGGAGAAGGGATTTGTGAACACTACCTCGGTACCGGTACTGAAATATCTGACCAACGCCCAGAGCATGGGCATGAGCGCCACCTACCTGCTGCAGGTTTCTGACTTTATCGCGCAGGACCTGATGATCCAGTACCTGTCGGAGCTGGTCAAACAGGCGAGCCTGTCGCTTGCCGGCAAGAACTTCCCGGAAGAGGCCGCCGCGAAACTGCGCGATAACGTGCTGCACGCCCAGGGGTTACTTGCCGACATGAAACTGCAGTCCGCTGCAGACCAGAACGCGCTCGACGGCATTGACCGCAACATGCAGTACCTGCAGCAGCAGGTATCCACCATCGTTTCAGGCTCGTACCAGAGCAACTACCACTGGGGTGATCGCTGATGCTTGAGATATACACAATTTACGGCGGGGGGATGTGGAAGACGGCGTTTGACGCCGTTGTCACCCTCATTGGCAGTAATACCTTCAGCACCCTGATGCGCATGGCCGGCATCTTTGCGGTGCTGGCCGTCATGCTGACGTTTGTTAAGCAGCGCAACCCGATGGTGTTCGTGCAGTGGCTGGCGATTTTTATGCTGATCAACACCATCCTGCTGGTTCCGAAGCGCACCGTGCAGATCATCGATATCTCAGACCCGGCGGCGGTCTGGAAAACAGATAACGTACCGGTGGGCCTCGCGGCCATCGCCTCGCTTACCACCAGTATCGGGTTTAAAATGTCGACCCTGTACGACACGCTGATGGCGCGCCCGGACTCGGTGACCTACAGCAAAACGGGGATGCTGTTCGGCTCCCAGATTGTGGCCGATACCAGTGATTTCACTACCCAGAACCCGGAGCTGGCACAAATGCTGCCGGACTACGTGGAGAACTGCGTGATTGGCGACATCCTGCTGAATCACAAGTACACGGTGAATCAGTTGCTCAACTCAACTGATCCGCTGGGGCTGATTACCAGTCAGCCGAGTCCGCTGCGGGGCATCTTCAGAACAACCTCATCGACGCGTGAATTCCTCACCTGCCGTGATGCCGCGATACAAATCCGTACGCTGGCCAACACTGAGGCAAATACCACCAGTGCCACCTTCACCATGCTGACGCGAAGGATCTTCGGCAACCGTGTGAATGGTGCCAGTCTGCTGGCCAACGCGATGAGCGAAAGCTACGGCTACTTCTACGCGGGTGGCATGAGCGCGGCGCAAATCATGAAAAACAACATCACCAACAGCGCAGTGCGTCAGGGGGTGAAAGGGTTTGCTGCGCGGTCGTCAGATACCGCGAACCTCCTGAACCTGGCCACAGAAAACTCAGCAACGAAACAGCGCCTCAGCTGGGCGGCCGGCAATGCCCTGGCGACCCGCACGCTGCCGTTTGCGCAGTCACTGCTGATGCTGATTCTGGTGTGCCTGTTCCCGCTGATGATTGCGCTTGCGGCGAGTAACCACAGCCTGTTCGGACTGAACACCCTGAAGATTTACGTGGGGGGCTTCATCTACTTCCAGATGTGGCCGGTGATGTTCGCCATTCTGAACTACGCCTCAAATTTCTGGCTGCAGTCCAGGACTGGCGGTACCGCGCTGGTGCTGGCCAATACCGACGTGGTGGCGCTGCAGCACTCTGATGTGGCGAACCTGGCCGGGTATCTGGCGCTATCCATTCCGGTGCTGGCGTTCTTCCTGACCAAAGGTGCAGCGGCTATCGGTTCGCAGGTGGCGGGCAGCGTGCTCAGCTCGGCGGCGTTCGGCTCTGCCGGCGTGGCGGCGACCACGGCAGACGGCAACTGGTCGTTTAACAACATGTCGATGGACAACGTGAACCAGAACAAGATGGACACTAACCTGGTGCAGCGACAGGGACAGCAGACCTGGCAGGCAGATAACGGCTCGACGCAGACCCAGACCGCCGGTGGCCATACCGTCATCGATGGCGCGGGCGCCATGTCTAACCTGCCGGTTAACATGCGTCTCAGCCAGCTGGCCAGCAGCGGGTTCCAGGAATCCGCGCGGAAGGCTCAGGTTGAGGCTCAGTCCTCGCTGGACGGCTACAACCACAGTGTTACCAGCGGCTGGTTGCAGCTTTCACAGCTGTCTAACCAGACTGGCAGCAGCGCCAGCCTGAACAGCGGCACGGAAAACAGCCAGACCGCCAACGCATCACGCGGTGCCAGCATGATGATGTCGGCCGCTGAAAGCTACGCGAAAGCTAACAATATCTCCACGCAGGAGGCCTATAACAAGCTGATGGACATTAGCAATCAAGGCAGTATATCAGCAGGAGTAAAAGGTTCTGTTGGAGGCGGTATAAATCTTGGCGTGGCTAAATTTGGGGGCGAAGCATATACCAACGGAGAGCTGCGCCATGCCACCGGTAGCTCTCAGGGAACTCAGGAAACAAACAGTAATTCGTCTGATTCTAAGCATGATCAAAACAGTCAGACCGTGCAGGACTTTAAGCAAGGGATGGATATGGTTACCAGTAGCCGCGTAACGGACGGCAGCAGCCAGACGGAGAATGCGGCAACCAGCAACGTCCAGCAATTCGCAGCGACGCTGAACGATGCCCAAAGTCAGTACCATCAGTTCACAACCAGTTCGACGCGCAGCGACGAGTACAGCCGTATGGCTACACTCGCGCAGAACGAAAGCGCCAGCCTCGATACCAACTACACGCAGGAGTTTGTGGACTGGGCTTCTCAGCGCTACGGCGATAAAACGCAGGCTATGCTGACCAGTGCGCCAAGTGCACGCGAAGCAGCAATGGAGTTTGTGAATGAACGTCTGAAGCCTGAGATTATGGGGGACTACAGGCAGGGACGTTCGGATCTGGAATCCGGTGCTGAGCATGAGGCATTTAGTGGTGCTCACATCGTACAGCCTTCATCTGCGACATATCAGCAGGGAGCTTCGACAGCTGGCAGTGGCGAAGGCGTACAGTATACGCCGGTAGACCAGGGTGCCGGGACCCACTCAACGCAGGCCGGAACATCACAGGCTAACCCATCCCTGGCCGGTACGATGTTACACAGCGCGTCAGCACTGAACAGCAATCAGAGCAGCCAGCGCGCAGGTGATGGCGACAGCACTCAGCTGCGTAGTGAGAGTCACCCGTCCGCCACATCGACGTCCACCCCATCCCTGACAGGTTCGCTATTAAGCAGCTCGTCAGCACTGAACAGCAATCAGAACAGCCAGCGTACAAGCGATGGCGAGAGTACTCAGCTGCGTGGTGAGAATTACCAGACAGGGAACCACCAGAACCCTCCGGCCCAGCAGTACGGAAGTCAGAGGCCAACCGTGATAAACACACCAGAAACCAGCGCGACACAGGTAACGGGTCAACATGGAGGCGGTTCGTCAGTCAGTGTGAATCCACCTTCCTCATCCGGCAGTCTCGCCAGTCAACCGCACGGGGTAATTTCGGGTGGTCCAATGGATAGTTCTCAAATGGAAAGGGCGTTTAAAGAGAACCAGACGAAGCTGGAACAGCAGGCAAATCATGGTTTTGAACCAAAAAATACTCTTCAGCGTCAGGCAGCCGAACAAAGATCTGCAAATGAGCAGAAAATCAACGAATCTGCTGGAGAAATTAATAAAAACCGATCCACTGTTCAGACATCCAGTGATATATTAAAAGGAGCACAAGACAATGCTAAAAGTAATTTCGCTACGGGATATGCTAAAGAGAGAGAAAATCAAGGCATGGAAGATGCTTCAAAACCTACTGATAATACAAGCAAGAGGCTTGAAGAGTTGAGAAAGAAATCAACTAACTAAGTATGGAGGGGTAAAATGGTATTAAATGGCGATGTTAAGAAAGAAATTTCTGAAATGATATCGGGTATAAATCGAGATGACAGAACTCTCGCCTCATTTGCTGATGCTTTCAAGTTGGTATCGTTTTACCCCTTGCTAATGTTAGGCTCCAACGTTATCGCTTGGTTGGCTTTCTATCTAAAGGCGATAATGGAAGGAGATAATAGTGGGCAGCCATCATCTTTCTACTATGAAGCTTTGCAGTTGATTATGAATTATGGAGGTTGGTTATCATTAGGGGTTACATCGCTGTTAAGTATCATTTTTGTACTTATGTATTTAACTCCGATTCTTCTATGGCTATCCATCCCAATCGATATTAGAGATAATTCAAAAATCCTTCTGCTAATTAAGAATGGAATTGTGAAGGTGGGTGGCTTAGCATTGATCATCGGTTCTGCTTTGTCCTTCGCCGGAGTTTTAATGGGCGATTTGCGATTTATTAAATTTTCAATCCCAGTAGTGTTTTTCATTTCGATGTTTGCTTTTACCATTTTTATTACGCTTCAAAGCATTCGTTTCGGCTTGGGCCCGTTAATGGGCGCGGCAAAAAAACTCATCAGCAAGTAAAAATTTCGCTTAACTAAACATTTCCTTATATCTGCCGATAACAACCTGGTTAACGCTCTGCCGTTAACCGGGATGATTTTCTATGCACAGGATGAACTCATGAAATTAAAACAATATGCAGTCGTTGGCTTAGTGGCTTCCACCCTCGCACTTTCTGGCTGTGGCGCAATGTCTACCGCCGTTAAAAAACGTAACCTCGAAGTCAAAACCCAGATGAGTGAAACCATCTGGCTGGAGCCGTCTTCTGAACGCACCGTTTATCTGCAAATCCGTAATACCTCTGACCAGGATATGTCCGGTCTGCAGGCTGAAATAACCAATGCCATTACGGCAAAAGGTTATCGCGTGACGAACTCACCGGATGACGCTTATTACTGGGTGCAGGCGAACGTGCTCAAGGCTCAGAAGATGGATCTGCGCGAGTCTCAGGGCTTCCTGCAGACAGGCTATGAAGGTGCCGCAATGGGCGCCGCGCTGGGTGCCGGCATCACTGCATACAATTCCACTTCCGCTGGCGCCACGCTGGGCGTTGGTCTGGCTACCGGTCTTATTGGCATGGCCGCTGACGCGATGGTCGAAGACGTGAACTACACGATGGTGACCGATCTGCAGATTTCCGAGCGCAGCAAAGCAAAAGTGACCACCGATAACATCGCCGCGCTGAGGCAGGGCTCCTCCGGCGTGAAGGTCCAGACAAGCTCTGAGCAGGGCAACCGTGCTAAATACCAGACCCGCGTTGTTTCAAACGCAAACAAGGTCAATCTGAAGTTTGAAGAGGCTAAACCTGTGCTTGAAGCGCAGCTGGCCAAATCTATCTCCGGTATTCTGTAATGCCTCACGGCTGTGGCCGCCGCCGCAGCCGGCTTCCCCCTGAAATGCGTTAATCTCGTGCCCGGTTCAGTTCGGGTGCGTCAGTGCCTTCTTTTGCATCCGTGACGTTTCGCTTCCTCGCATGACTGCGCCTGCGCAGCCCTGTCTGCGGCGAGCGCTGCATATACAGCCTGAAGGGCGTCTCCATGTACACAACATTCATCCCCTGCACCGGGATGCCGCAGGAGAGCATCATGAACCCTGAAAAACGTGAATACGATCTGGCCGGTTTACTGAGCCTTATTCAGCTGGAAAGTGAGCTGACGATAGCCGTCGCTTCTCTTAACGTCTTCGGTTCACTCCCGGAGGTGCAGAGTCTGCATCTTGTTGCGGGCTGGGCCGGCTATGAATACACCCTTTATGGCCTGGCGCCGGGGGCGTGGCATTCAGCAGCTTACGCAGAAGTGGCCATGTCGGTTCGTGATATGGCTGCCTGCATTAACCATAAGGACTGGGAAGACGGCTGTCTGCAGGCCAGATATGAGATGAGCCTGCTTTAATACACCGGACAACACACCTTCGCAGTACGCTTTTTTCAACAACGCTGTTTTCCCTTTTCTCCTTCCAACGTACATCACCGCACTGGTGATGCGATAACTCACGGGTATTTTCTATGAGCTTCGCGGGTAAAAACCTCACCCAGGGCGGGCAGATGACCGCCTACCGGTGGCGCATGTTCCTGCAGGTGAATAACTGGATCAGCTTCTGGGTATTCATGCTGTTTGCAGGTCTCGCCGCCATTATCTTTTTCCTGAGCATTCCCCGGGAGACGCTGGATAACGGCTCGCTCTGGTGGTTTGCGTGGATGAACAACAGTTTTATCGACCTGGTGCCATCCAGTACGGCAAAACTGTACGACGTCCATTACTGGTACGCCCCGACCGCCACGCAGATGGTGCTCAAAATGACCCTGCCGCAGGTTTATGCCGATCCCTATATGCAGGCGATGGGCAACCAGCTTCAGGACGAACTGACCTGGGCGGCCATCTGCAGCGGCATTTTCAGCGCTGTCGTCTTTGTAGGGGCAATCTGGTACATCACTGGTATAGGCCGCAGGGAGAGTGAAGACGAGTATATCTCCGGCATGTTGCTGACGGATAAGCCTGCTGAGGTGAACCGGCTGCTGCGCAAGAGTGGCGAAATGTCTGACCTGCGGGTGGGCGACCTGCATATGGTCAGAATGGCCGAGGTGATGAACTTCCTGATGCACGGTACCATCGGTGTCGGTAAATCGACGCTCATTCGCTGGCTGCTTGACTACATACGCAAGCGCGGTGACCGGGCCATCATCTATGACTCC
Organism: Citrobacter amalonaticus; assembly: GCF_018323885.1. Classification (NCBI taxonomy): domain Bacteria; kingdom Pseudomonadati; phylum Pseudomonadota; class Gammaproteobacteria; order Enterobacterales; family Enterobacteriaceae; genus Citrobacter; species Citrobacter amalonaticus. Next base: position 116,843 of record NZ_AP024586.1, read on the forward strand.
GGCTGCACCTTCACCGAAACCCACTACAACCCCGCTACTGACTTCATTCTCAATGCCCACGACGAACGCTGCGCCAACTGGCAGCTGTGGGGAGAATGTATCGATGCCGTGGACTACGACAACATGGCTGCCAGCCTGATCCCGGTTGAGGGTGATTCGGACCCGTTCTGGGTCTCCAGCTCCCGCACCATCTTCGCTGACCTGGCTATTCGCATGTCAGTTGACCCGGATAAAAGTATTGAGAAGTTCCTCAAAACCCTTCTGTCGCTCAGCATGAAGAGCCTGCGGGATTATCTGGCCAACACGCCCTCCGCCAACCTGGTGGAAGAGAAAATTGAGAAGACGGCCATCTCCATCCGATCGGTGGTCACCAACTACGCCAAAGCGCTGCGCTACCTGCAGGGGCTGGATGATGGCAGCAAGCCGCCGTTCACCATCCGGGAATGGATGACACAGGAACGTTATGACAGCAGCTGGCTGTTCATTTCGACCCAGGCCCGTCACCGCAAAAGTGTGCGGCCACTGATATCCCTGTGGGTGTCGCTGGCCACCATGATGCTGCAGAGCATGGGTGAGAACAGCGACCGGCGCGTCTGGTTCATCATCGACGAAACCCCGAGCCTGCAGCGCATTCCGGAGCTGGCAGAAACCCTGGCCGAGGCCCGTAAGTTTGGCGGCTGTTTCGTGCTGGGGATGCAGAACATGGCGCAGCTGGTACACGTCTACGGCCGCGAACTGGCCAGAAGTATCTTTGACCTGATGAACACCCGCATGTACGGACGCTCACCGAGCGCCGAAATGGCCAAAGTGGTGGAAGAAGAGCTGGGCAACCAGCGCCGGCGCAAGATACGCGAGCAGAACAGCTACGGTCTGGACCAGGTGCGTGACGGGGTATCACTCGGTAAGGACGAAGTACATGATCCGATCGTCGATTACGACAAGGTCATGAGCCTGCCGAACCTGAGCTTTTACGTGCGCCTGCCCGGCGAATACCCCGTGGTACGTCTGAAGCTGAAGTACCGGGAGCAGAAGAAGCGCCATCCGGGCCTGATAGAACGCAATATCCGCGATGCGCTGAGTCCTGAACTGGAAAAAGTTATCCAGGAGAACGAGCGTACCGCCGTGTCCGCTGGTCTGTCGTTCCCGACCGGCGAGGAGATCATGGAGAAAGCACGTCCGGCCGTTTCTTCCGCACCGGTATCAGCGACTGCTCCAGCTTCAGTGCCGGTAACACAAACAGCAGTGTCACCCGTAAAACCCGCCGTTCAGTCTTTCCGCCGCGAAAAAGTGCGTACTGCCCATGTCGGGCCGGTTGTCACAAGCGAGGTGGCAGAGCCAGTCCCGACAGCTTTCACCGCCGGACCGGAGACGCCATCAGACGGGACGAAGCACACGCCAGTGACAGGAACTGTCACTGCAGAAGAAATAAAACCCGTTCACACACCGCCGCAGATTAAGGCATCAGAAACGGTCCCGGTCATGCCGGCCGCCCTGCAGAGCCTGCGAAACCGGACCGGTACACCAGAGCCTGCCGCCACGTCAGCCCTGAGCATGCTTCATCGTGCTCGTCAGCGTCCGGCAGCGGCCAGCGACGATCCCCGGACGGAAGAGAGTGGCGGTGAAACCCTGTCGCTCGAGATGCAGGTCACCGAAAACGCGGACGGCGGCCTGAGCGTCACCACGGCAGGTGCGAAGCCGGTACCGGAAACCCCGGAAGAAACCCATCACGAGAATCGTCGTCTGGCACGCGAGGAAGAGAACATCCTGCGTCACCGTGACCCGGACGATCCGGGATACAGCGATTACGACCAACACTATGAAGACAGAGAGCCAGAACTATGATGTCAGTCGCCCCCGTAGCGTCGGCAAGCGGTGCCGCCGGCTACTACAGCAATTCCGATAACTACTATTTTCTCGGCAACCTCCAGAGTCTCTGGCTGGGTGAGGGGGCGAAAGCCCTCGGCCTTGAGGGGAATGTGCGTGCCGATGCCCTGACCGCCGTGCTGGAAGGTCGTCTGCCGGATGGCTCCCGCCTCGGCAAGGAGATCAACGGCAACCACGTTCACCGTCCCGGCCATGACCTGACTTTTTCCGCTCCCAAAAGCGTGTCCATTCTGGCCCTCATCGGAGAAGACAAGGCGATGCTGGACGCGCATAACCGTGCCGTCAGGGTGGCGGCCGGCTACGTTGAAAAACTGATCTCGGCTCGCGATACCAAAGACGGCGTCACCTCCATAGTGCATACCGGCAAGATGGTGGCGGCCGCCTTCACTCACGATACATCACGTAACCTCGATCCGCAGCTGCACACCCACCTGCTTGTGGCCAATATGACGGAGCTGTACGGCAAATGGAAAGCGCTGGCCACTGACTACATCCACGACGCAGGTTTTATCGAGACGGTCATGAAGATGCAGGTGACGCTCGGAAAAATCTACCGCAGCGCCCTGCGCCAGGAGGTTGAGGCGCTGGGACATAAGGTTGAAGAGGTCGGTAAACACGGCATGTGGGAAATTAAGGGCGTGCCGGAGGAGGTGCGGGAAGATCTGTCCTCCCGTGGCCGGGAAATAGAGGGGGCCGTCGGCGCGGATGCCACGCTGCGCAGCCGTGACGTGGCAGCGAAGGACACGCGTCAGGCGAAGGTGGACCCTTCCCGCCTGCGCCTGATGGAGCGCTGGCTGGGCCAGCTGAAGGATAAAGGCTACGATCTGAAAGCCTATCAGGCCAGCGTCGTGCCACGTGAAGATGCTTCCCGGGAGGTGCGTCCGCAACCGGTGAAATCAGAGCCGGAAATGCCTGGCAGGGAAATATCTGCCAACGTGCCGGAACGACAGATGCAGGCAGCGGAGCCAGCCGGAAAACATGCAGAGAAAGGCGGTACTGCGCCTGAGCAAAGTGACGTGACTGCACCGTCATCATCCCGCCAGCCTGCACCGCAGCCGGTGCTGAGTGGCCCGGGCCCGGTGCTGCAGCCGGCGGGTATGACACAAACGCAGCCGTCAAAATCCCTGCAGCCCTCACAGACGCCAGCGCTGGCACCGGAAGTGATGCAGTCCGTGCAGATGGCCATCTCCCAGCTGAGCGACAGCCGGACCCGTTTTACCTTCGGTGAACTGATGCTGACGACTGCAGAACTGAGCGAACAGCTGCCGGATATGAACGTCATTCGCCAGGCCATCGATGCTTCCCTGAAGGACGGCTTAATTGTGCCGCTGGACAGCGAGAAGGGCGTTTTCACCTCGCGCATTCACCTGCTGGATGAACTTTCCATTCAGGCATTGAGTCAGGAGCACCTGAAATCCACGTCCGTGGTCAGCTTTGCGCGTCCGGAACAGTATGCCCCGCCGGCGCTGGCGGTGGTGGAGAAGGACGCCCTGGTACTGATGAATGCGCCCTCCGGCGTAGCCGGTATCCGTGACCTGACCGCGCAGCTGACGGGTATCTCCGTGGCGCAGGGCCGGGAAGTGCAGGTGCTGGCCAGCTCTGCCGAGCGTGCCATTTCTCTGGCGAAATCCGACACGCTGCGCGACCGTCTGGTCAGTCGCCAGCAGGTGCTGAGCGGGGAGCTGCAGCTTAAACCCCAGAGCACGCTGATTATTGAAGGGGCTGAGCGACTGGGGCTAAAGGAAACGCTGGTCCTGCTGGGCGAGGCCCGGGCACAGGATGCGCAGCTGGTCTTTCTCGACAGTGCCGGCCGTCAGGCGAACGGCAATGCGATGTCGGTGCTCGAATCTGCTGGCGTGGCCCGCTCACGGCGCACCGAGCCGGCACCGGGACTGGAAGCCGAAGTGGTAAGCATTGCCAACAAGCGCGACCGCTACGAGGCACTGGCCACCCGCTTTGCGGACCTGAGTGGCGGCACGGAAAACGTCACCGCCGTGGTTGTGGGTAAACGCGAACAGGGTCACCTGACCGGACTCATCCGCGATGCACTGCAGAACGCCGGCCAGCTGGAGCGCAACGGCATCAGCATCGAGGCCCGTTCCCCGGTCTGGCTCGACAGCAAGACCCGTCGTATGCCCGGCTCGTATCGTCCTGGTATGGTGCTGGAGAACCGAAGCGACGCGAAAGACCGTCAGTCCTTTGTTATCGACAGGGTCCATGAAGACACGCGCATGTTGTCCCTGGTTGACGGTGACGGCGTCCTGACCCGGATGAAAATCAGCGAGGTCACCGCCGACTGGCGCCTCTTTAACAGCGAAACCCTGAATGTAGCCAGCGGAGAACGCCTGATGGCCGTCGCCGGCGACCGTGAGCATGGGCTGAAAGCAAAAGACCGTCTGGAAGTCACCGGTATCAGTGAGAAGGGTATCGAAGTGACGCGCGGTACCGATACGCTGGTACTGCCGAAAGACCGGCCGCTGTATGTGACCCATGCCTATGTCAGCGCCCCGGGAAGTCGCGATAACGACAGCGGCGTGGTGCTGGCCGCGCTTAACAGCCGCGATATCTCGTCACAGACCATGAATTCCCTGGCACAGAGTGGCCATCGCGCGGAAATCTTCACCGCCGAAGTCCAGGACCGTGCCGAAACGCGCCTGCAGCGTATGAAAACCAACGCCTCACCCGTACAGCTGGTCCGGAGCCTCAGCGGCAGAGAGGATGTCAGCGAGGCGGTCGGAAGCCTGCACGATGCCGTACGTACCGATGCAGGGCTGGCGGTCTGGCGTGCGGTGAACGACCAGAGAAGCGTGGTCTTCAGCGAGCTGAAGCTGGCGGAAGCAGCGGAGAAATATCACCCGGACTTCGGGGAAGTGGGGAACGAAATCAGCGCGATGGTAAAGGACGGAGAACTGCTGCGGGTGTCCGTGCGCGGGGAGCCGCAGCTGATAGCCCGCTCCACCTGGGAGATGGAGAAATCCATCCTGCGCACGGTGGAAGCGGGTAAAAATACGCAGCAGCCGCTTCTCGATAACGTGCCGACGGCGGTGCTGAGCGGTCTGACTGGCGGGCAGAAGCAGGCAACGACGCTGGTTCTCGGCAGTACGGACCAGTTCATCGGTATTCAGGGCTATGCCGGGGTGGGGAAAACAACACAGTTGAAAGCCGTGGTTGCCGCGCTCGATACACTGCCGGCAGATACGCGGCCGCAGCTGACCGGACTTGCCCCGACGCACCAGGCCGTAAAGGAAATGAGCGACGTCGGCGTGCGCGCCCAGACTATCAAGTCCTTTATCGTGGAGCACGATCAGGCGAAAGCCGCAGGCGAAAAACCGGACTACCGGGGGCAGGTGTTCCTCATCGACGAGTCCTCGATGGCCGGGAACCAGGACACCGCCGCGCTGTTTCAGGCTATAGCGGCCGGAGGCGGCCGCGCGGTCTCGATGGGGGATACCGACCAGTTCGAGGCGGTTGATTCCGGGGCACCGTTTAAGCTGATGCAGGAGCGCAGCCCGATGGACGTGGCCATCATGAAGGAAATCGTCCGCCAGAAGGTCTTGCAGCTGCGCGGTGCGGTCCATGACATCATTGACAACCGCATCGGCGCTGCCCTCAAGCGTATTGAGGCTCAGCCGGCCGACCGTATCGCCCGGGAAGCCGGTGCCAGTGCGCCACAAAGCGCGTTTGAGGAAACGGGAAGTCCGGTAGAGGATATCGTCAGTGACTGGACGGGCCGCACGCCGGATGCCCGGGCGCGCACGCTCATTATTACCCAGCTGAACGCCGACCGTAACGCGGTCAATGCCGGCATTCATGAGCAGCTGGCCAGACGCGGGGAGCTGGGCAAAGAGGCCGTCATGGTCCCGGTGCTGGATAAAATCTCGCACACCCGGCATGAGTTCAACAAAACTGCTGCATGGGACGCTAACCTCGTGGTTAAACGCGGCGATCGCTACCAGGACGTACTGGCCGTCGACCGCAACGGCAACACGGTTACGGTGCGCGATGATGAGGGTAAGATTGGTCTGTACTCGCCAAAAGAGCTTATCACTGGTGACGTGCAGCTGTTCCGGCGCAGTCAGATAGAGGTGCGATCAGGCGATCAGCTGCGCTTCACGCTGACGGACCGCGAACATGGCCAGACCGGGAATCAGCGCTTTACCGTGGAGGCAGTCAGCCCGTCAGGGGATATCCGGCTTAAGGGGGATAAAGGCGGGGTGATCATTAATCCGGGCAACACACGGGCGCAGCAGCACATCGACTACGCCTGGGCGGTGACCGGCTACGGCGCACAGGGCGCGAGCACGGACTACGTCATATCACTTGAAGGTACCGAGGGCGGCCGTAAGATGCTGGCCGACAAGCGGGCCTTCTACATCTCTGCTTCGCGTGCAAAGGAGCACGTGCAGATTTACACCGACGGCAAGGCAGACTGGACAAAAGCGGTTGCCGCGCCGGAGCGGGATATCAAAACCGCGCACGACGCGCTGGCCCCGGAGACGCAACGTCAGCAGGCGAGAGCCATCTGGGCAATGGGACAGCCGGTGACAAAAACTGCCATTGGTCGTGCCTGGGTGAGGCATCAGGGCATGGGTGAGGCCACGCTGACGGCAAAAATCATCCCGGCGACCCGCCGATTCCCGGAGCCGGCACTGGCGCTACCGGTATACGACAACAACGGGAAAAGCGCGGGACTGGCGCTGGTCTCCCTGGTTTCCAGCCCGAAGGGCAGACTGACGCAGGGCAACACCCGCATGGTGATGACGGAACGGGCACGCGGCGCAGTGCTGCAGCGAAGCCAGTCCGGCAATACGGTCGTTGTGGACGATCTGGCGGCCGCGCTGGATGCGGTCAGAACGCACCCGAAGGACGGGGTGGTGTGGCAGACCGGGCCGGAGGCGCCGTCAGCAAACCTGCTTAAGGTCAGCGGGGGAGTACGGGAGGATGAAGGTCTGCGGATTAACCTGAACAACCTGACCGGTCAGGAAGAACAGCAGCGCCAGAGCGAACTGAAGCTGGCAGAACAGGCCCGCGAGCAGGAAGCCGCCCGTCAGCAGCTGAACGATAAACGCGACATCGTGCTGCCGGCAGAGGAGGCCGTGAAGCTGCGTCCGGAAGAACTGAATCCGGCGAAACCAGAGCCGGTGATACCCGACCTCGGGGTTCTGGCCAGCGTACGAGACAGTGAGCGACCGGACGGGCGTGAGATGCAGCTGGCAGACAATGTGCGTAAGGAGAACGCGCTACCGGATAAATCCCTTAATGAAGAGAGCAGGGCGTCCCGCGTCGTTGCCGATCTTGCGCGGGCTGAGCAGGATATGGTGCGCCAGACCGGTGACAACGGCCGTGGCCGTATGCCTGAAATCGAAGAGCAGACCCTCACCCGCACCATTCAGAAAGAACGTTAATCGGAATAAACGAGAGAGAACGACATGAAACTGAGTACCTTAACCGCTTTAATAGTTACAACATACGTTGGTATTAATTCAATGGCGCAGGCCTCGGCTCCTCAGCCAGTCTTCACTCCAGAGCAGGAAGCGAAGATCGGCGAGATTGCCGCAGAATACCTGGTGGCGCACCCGGAAGTGCTGGTTGTCGTCAGCCAGAAACTGCAGGAGCAGCAGGAAGCACGGCAGCAGCTGCAGTTTGCTGTCAGGGTCATGGATAACCAGGCAGCACTACTGAACGACGCGGATACGCCGGCCTTCGGGCCGGAGAATGCAAAGGTTGCCGTCATCGAGTTCTTTGATTACCAGTGCATTCATTGCAGCTCGGTGGCACCAGAGCTGGAAAAAGTCATGAAGGGGTCCGCTTGGAAAACGGAATCTATGGTCACTCCCGTTTTTGCAACACCGATTTTGACGACAAGTTGGCTTGCTTGAATCTATCCGGCGTCTGAATGGGATTTTATTCCCGCGCCTCGATGAGTTCCGCGCCTGATGAACCTCCAGAAAATATACGGCTTCAATGAGCCTTTCCGTTTTACAGGTTCCTCAACAGGCCGGTGGGCCGTTAGTATCATCAATATCAGTATTCGCAAAACCAGATGAATGATTGTTTAAACTGGTGTATTTCTGCCTTTATGCTTCGTAAGTTTGCTGTCGCGCCGTCAGTGCCCAGGCTATTCTGGCCAGCTTGTTTGCCAGAGCACAGGTGACGACAAAGTTGCTTTTCCGACACAACAACTCCCTGACCCAGTCGGCCAACTTGCCAGACTGGTGTTCCAGTTTTTGTATGAATACCCTGGCACACTGAACCAACAAAGTTCGGATCTTTTTGTTGCCCCGCTTGCTAATCCCTAACAATGTCGTCCGACCTCCCGTGCTGTACTGTCGGGGTACCAGCCCTGTTGCCGCCGCAAAGTCACGGCTGCTGGCGTACTGCTTCCCGTCGCCAATCTCAGTTGAAATAGTACTGGCAGTCAGCGTTCCAACGCAGGGAATACTCAGCAAGCGCTGTCCAACCTCATCTTCGTCCAACTTTCGTTTCAACTGAGATTCCAGATCTTTAATCTGCTCAACAAGATAGTGATAATGCTGTTGTAATTTCAGCAGTAACTGGCTGAGATAAAGAGGCAAACTACTGTCCTCAAGAAGGGTACTCAGTCGACTAATAACGGCAGCACCTCGCGGAACGCTGATACCAAATTCCAGCAGAAAAGCATGCATCTGATTAGTTGTTTTCACCTTATCCTGAACCAGGGATTCACGGACACGATGCAGAGCTCGCATTGCCTGCTGAGATTCGGTTCTGGGCTGCACGAAACGCATAGATGGACGTGATGCTGCTTCACAGATAGCTTCAGCATCAACGAAGTCATTTTTGTTGCTTTTAACGAATGGGCGGACAAATTGCGGTGATATCAGCTTTGGAAAATGCCCTAACTCTGCCAGCTTGCGTGCCATAAAGTGAGAACCGCCACAGGCTTCCATCGCGATGGTTGTTGCCGGGCATGTCGCCAGAAATTCGATTAGCTTTGGTCGGGTGAATTTTTTACGGTAAACGGCCTTCCCACGATGATCCTGACAATGAATATGGAAAGAGTTCTTACCCAGATCGATACCAATAAGCGCAATGTTTTCCATGATGGTTCTCCGAATGAAAGCCTGTCCTCAGCATAGTACTGGGAAGGAGGGAGTGACCATCTCATTAAATATCCTACGCTAAGCCTGTTTATTGTATAGGCTACTATCCACTGAGCGTAAGGCGCGATATTTACTCTGTCCCAGTTTGAGTTTTTTTTCGCCAGACGTAATCGCCTCTCAGGTTGATATGTTCCCATCCCAGCGGGGACAAATGGGTAATCAGTTGCTCATTAATCGGTATCGCTTTCCGTCTCAAAGAATTTATCGCTCTTTCTATATATACCGTATTCCACAGTGAGATCGCCGCAATCAGCAGCGTCATACTGCTGGCTCGATAGTAATGAATCTCCACCCCCCGATCTCTGATTTCGCCCAGCCGGTGTAAAAAAACGCTCGGGCAAGGGCATTGCGCGCCTCACCTTTATTCAGCCCCGCCTGTGCACGTCGACGCAGTGAAGGATCCCTGAACCAGTCACCTTTCGATACGCCTAATCTCTCTCAGCGCCTTTGCCAGACCATTCTGTTTCGGATGACTTGCCAGCTTTTTCATCATCAGTGATGCTGATACCGTTCCCTACTTTATAGAACTTGCCAGACGCAGCACCTTGTGGCAGTGCGTTTTCCCGCCCGCCAAGCGGAACACAAGAAGATAATTCTTGATCACCATCACTTCAATTTTCATTTTTTTTACTTCTCCCCGAATCCTTTTCCCTTGTTCCCCCCTCTTATTGGGTAATGGTATGGCGCGACATCGTCCAGCCCTTAAATCCGGAGTAACCACTTCCCTAAAGATAGAGGAAAAATATGAATCGTTATCTGAAATCCATGGCAGCAGGCTTCATCGCAACCATCGTGCTGTCTGCTCTGATGGTGATGAAAAGTTCTATGGGCATCATGCCCGAACTCAACCCCGTCGGCATGCTCAGCGGTATGGCTCACTCCATGATGGGTATTTCTGCGGGGCTGAACATTGGTTGGCTCGCTCATTTCATGATCGGCACGGTACTCTGGGGGCTGCTTTTTGCGCTGTTGTATAACCGGTTGCCGGGGCAAAGTGCCACAAAGAAAGGACTAATGTTCTCCGTACTGGCCTGGTTGTTGATGATGTTAATACCGATGCCCATGGCCGGTGCCGGATTCTTCGGCATAACACTGGGTATTATGGCGCCGGTGATGACACTAATACTGCATCTGATTTGGGGGGCTGTCCTTGGTTACACTTACGGACGTATGACAACTTCCCCGTTAACGCAGGGACACCCTGCCGAATAAACAGGGAGGGATACCTGACAAGGATTAAACTATGAAAGACGAAAACACTCCAAAAATCGGTGCCTACTGCGGACTGGATGGACAAAATTGCCAACCCTGCATTGTCTCCAGGGTATTGCTCATCATTGTCGTGGGATATGCACTTTTTTACCTTTTTGCCGCCCTGAAGTAACAGGTAATAGCCATTCGTTATCGGATAGTCGACAGTGAGTAATCAGGTTCTCAGCGAGTGTCTTTTCATGGAGGCACTGCCGAGTCAAAAGGCTCCCCGATACGTTTAATGGGGCCATTTTATCCCGTCACAAAGTGACATTCATAGGAACACTGACATGAAAAAACACACCGCTGCTGTAGTTGCCCTGGCGCTGGGGAGCGTACTGGCTTCCGCATCGACGACAGCCTTTGCCGCCGACAAACCGGCTATGGAGAAATGTTTTGGCGTAGCCCTGAAAGGAAAAAATGACTGTAAGGCAGGGGCAGGTACGACCTGTGCAGGAACAGCCAAAAACGATTATCAGGGAAATGCATTCAAAATGGTACCTACCGGTACCTGCCTGAAAACTGACTCATCCACATCGCCAACCGGTAAAGGTCAGTTACAGGCCTTTACCGAAAAAGCGTCCTGATAATAACCCGTCACTCAGGGAGGCCACCAGAATGACTGCCATAAACCCGATGCCAGCTCTTTATGATGGTCACCCTGCCAGGGCGATAAACCATCATCTCCCCCTGCGCGCAGGAACTGGCCTCAAACCCCAGCATTTTTCAACAATAATTGATGACCAGCCGGATATAGGTTTTTTTGAGGTCCATGCCGAAAACTATCTCGTTGCGGGCGGACCGCTTCACCACTATCTGCAACGTATTCGCAGACACTACCCGTTGTCTATTCATGGTGTTGGCATGTCTATTGGAGGGCAGGCCCCCCTGAACAGAGCCCATCTGGAGGAAGTTTCCAGGTTGGTCCAACAATATCAGCCGGCCGCTTTTTCGGAGCATCTGGCATGGTCAACACATCAGACACATTTTCTCAATGACCTACTGCCCTTGCCATACACCAAAGAAACACTCCTGCGTGTGTGCAGCCACATAGATCAGGTCCAGGAGAAGCTGAAGCGTCCGATTTTGTTGGAAAATCCGGCTACTTATGTTGAGTTTGCTGCATCGACTTGGTCCGAGACTGCTTTTTTAACCGAGATCCTCAGCCGGACCGGATGCGGCCTGCTGCTTGATATTAACAATCTTCATATTTCCAGCATTAATCACCATTATGATGCCGTTACAATGTTACAGGAACTTCCCACTGAGCATGTGGGGGAAATACATCTGGCTGGTCACACCCAATCTCTGGACAGTATGGGGGCACCATTGCTGATAGACAGTCATGACTGTCAGGTATCCGACCCAGTCTGGGCGCTTTATAAAACAGCACTGCGTCATACCGGCCCGGTTGCCACGATCATTGAATGGGACAGCAATATTCCCGCATTTTCAGTACTGATGGAGGAGGTTAAGCGTGCAGACTATCACCTGCGATCCCTCTGAGCCTGATTATGAATCAGCCTTCGGCTATCCGTTACTGAGGCCAGAACTTGAAGCACCACTAGGATTACGGACCTGGAATGGCAGCGATCCGGCACAGCGTTATGGAATTTATCGTAATAACGTTATGGTTTCACTGACCGAAGCCCTTGCGGATAATTTCCCGACGATACGTACTCAGGTCGGGGAGGCCTTTTTTACCGCCATGTCCGCCTGCTATATCCGGCAACACCTGCCAGACTCACCGGTACTGGCGTTCTATGGTAGCAACATGCCGGCGTTTATTGCGGCCTTTGAGCCGCTGAGAGATTATCCTTGGCTTAGCGACCTGGCGCGGATGGATATGGCATTTATTCGCGCCTCGCATGCCGGGGATGCGGCTGCACCGGTGTATTCTTCTCTGCCGGAAGAACTCATGATGCTTAAGGTCGTACTGCATCCATCTCTGCAGCTGATGTGCTCATCCTGGGCCATCTTTTCTTTGTGGATGCGTGACCGCGACGGGGACCAGGGAATGGAAACTGAATTTGTTGATCCTGCTCAGCCGCAGAGTGTCATGCTGTTTCGCCCGCACCTGGATGTTATGGTCCAGCCAATACAGTTGGCCAGTGCCCGATTCGTTGATGCACTGATGGCAGGTAAAACGCTAATGAAGGCACTGGAGGACGGTCTGGACTGTGATGCAGCTTTTGAACCCACACTCATTCTGCGGGGGCTGATACATCGCGGACTGGTTTTGAATTTTTCACACGATGTTAACGGAGAGACTTTATGAAGTGGGCTGCACATTGCCGCGGATGGCGCACCTCCCTGCAGCAAGGAACTGCGCGCTATGCCAGTGAGGTCGTTGCGATACTCGCCAGACTTGGACTGGCGGCCACCTTCTGGTTGTCGGGACAAACAAAGGTTGACGGACTGCATATCAATATTCTGGGAGGCGAGCCCCTGCAACTGGGATGGCCGCATATTACAGCGGGTACCTTGGCTTTGTTCCGCAATGAATATCGTCTGCCCGTCCTGCCTCCCGAGATTGCGGCAGTCATGGCGGCTAGTGCCGAGCATATACTGTCATTCCTGCTTGTCATCGGGCTGGCGACTCGCCTTTCCGCCGCCGGTATTCTGAGCATGACACTGGTGATCGAGGTGTTTGTGTACCCCGATGCCTGGCCGACGCATGCCCTCTGGGCAACTTCATCTCTTTTTCTTATAACAAACGGGTCCGGTCACCTGTCACTCGACTGGTTGATATTCCGTGGGATTAATCGCCAGAAGTGAACCGCTACGCCGCCACAGGGGGTGTGGACGACATGACTGATTTACTGATACTCAAAGGCGAAACATGACTGAGTAAACCCTTCACCGATCCGCAGAGCAACTGGACCTACGCTGCCATCACAAAAAGCATGCATACCCGTTTTTCGGCAACCAGACTTTTAAGAGGGCCGTTTGCAAATCGAAAGTTGTTATACATTGAGCTCTTTTAATGGTCGGTGTATTTCACTATGAAATTGATTTTAATGCAGTTTATAAGGCTCTGTAAGTTTACTTTGACAAAGGGTGCAGCATATGAATTTAGGCAAGGGATTATTATTGGTTGCCATATTTATTTTGGCCGGGCTTTTTCTATTTTACTCATCAGGCCACATTCTGAGCCTGGCCGGAATAAAGAATAGCCAGGCTGCATTAAACCACTGGGTGGTTAACAGACCGCTGCTATCGGGGTGCTTGTTCTTTCTGTTATATGTGCTGATCACAGCACTTTCCTTACCCGGCGCAGTGCTGATGACTTTGTTGGCTGGTGCACTATTTGGTTTAACGGTCGGAACTCTACTGGCTTCCTTTGCTTCTACATTGGGTGCCACATTGGCTTTACTGATGAGCCGATTCCTGCTACGTGGATGGATACAGCAGCGTTTTGCCCGACGCCTGATGGCAATTGACACGAATATTCATCAAGGGGGGGCTTCCTACCTGTTTGCACTGCGGCTGGTACCGATATTTCCATTCTTTCTAATCAATTTGGCAATGGGGCTCACTCGATTGCCTGTTTCAACGTTTTGGTGGGTGAGTCAGTTAGGCATGTTGCCCGGTACGTTGGTGTACGTCAATGCAGGACGGGCTCTGGGGCAATTAGAATCGCTGACAGATATTATCTCCCCCGGGATAATTGGCGCTTTTGTCTTGCTGGGGCTACTCCCGCTAATTTCTCGCAGGGTAATAAATCATTTAAATGCCCGTAAACGTGACAAACCATGGCCAAAACCACGTCATTTCGACCGTAACATCATTGTGATCGGCGCAGGTTCCGGTGGATTAGTGTCCGCCTATATCGCGGCGGCAGTGAAAGCAAAGGTCACATTGATCGAGAAAGGACCTATGGGCGGAGATTGTCTTAATACCGGGTGTGTACCTTCCAAAGCATTAATCCGTGCGGCCCGGCTGGCGCACGACCTGACAAAGGCATCCGCATTGGGATTCCGGCATGTTGCTGGCGAAGTGGACTTTTCTGCGGTAATGGAAAGAGTCCAGCAGGTGGTGCAGCGCATAGAGCCACATGATTCAGTGGAACGCTATACTCAGCTTGGTGTGGAAGTCATCTCGGGGGCTGCCACCGTGACATCACCTTGGCATGTCACGGTGAACGGGCGGCAGTTAAGTGCCCGCTCTCTGATCATTGCCACCGGCGCTCGACCGGTTATTCCTGTTATTCCCGGTATAGAACACATCGCGCCGCTGACGACGGAAAATATCTGGATGCTGCGTGAGAAACCGCAACGACTGCTCATTCTGGGGGGGGGGCCGATAGGCTGCGAACTTGCTCAGGCTTTCCAGCGTTTAGGGTGTGCCGTAACGATGGTGGTCAGAGGTGAACGTCTGCTCAAGCGTGAGGACCGATTGGCCGCTGAAGTAATCATGGATAGTTTGCGGGCCGACGGTGTGGATCTGCGATTGGCACATCAGGCACAGCGTTTCGTTTGTGAAGGGCATAAGCAATGGCTGGAATGTCGTAATAAGGTTGATGGTAGTGACGTTGTGCTGCCATTCGACCGGGTGTTACTGGCTCTGGGCCGCCGGGCCAACGTGAGTGGCTTCGGGCTGGAGACACTGTCGTTGAAAATTCGGGACGACGGTACGCTTGAAACCGATGACTTTCTGGCCACCCGTTTTCCGCATATCTTTGCAGTCGGAGACGTCACTGGTCCGTATCAGTTCACCCACGCGGCTGCACATCAGGCGTGGTATGCCGCGGTGAATGCCTTGTTTGGCTCATTCAAACGCTTTCCCGTGGATTACCGAATTATGCCGCGGACCACGTTCACCGATCCGGAAGTCGCGCATGTAGGGCTTAATGAGCAAGAGGCTCAACAGGCCGGTGTGGCCTATGAAACCACGTGTTTTAATCTGGCTGAGCTGGACAGGGCCATTACAGAAGATGCAGCCCACGGCTATATTCAGGTGCTGACTGCACCTGGAAAAGATCGCATTTTGGGTGCGACTATCGTGGGGGAGCAAGCTGGTGAACTTATCACCGAATACGTCTCAGCCATGAAACAGGGTTATGGGCTAAATAAAATATTGGGCACTATTCATGTTTACCCAACGCTGAGTGAAGCAAATAAGTATGTAGCCGGAGAGTGGAAGCGCAATCATGCACCTCAACGCGTGTTGAGCTGGTTAGCGCGTTTTCACCAATGGAGTTTAGGGCGATGAAAACCTTTGGGACGCTGCTGATTGGTGCCGGTCATGCTCATTTGGAGGTATTACGCCACTGGGTTGACGTGGGCGCGCCGTTCGGCGATGTTGCTTTACTGTCACCTTCGCCCGATGCCTGGTATTCAGGCATGCTCCCGGGATTACTTGCTGGACGCTATCAGTCCGAACAGTGTCGTATTCCATTAAGCCCTCTTTGTCTCGCAGCAGGAGTGACGTTGATGCAGGGGAAGATGATAGCACTGGATGCGCAGACTGGCCGCGTTAGTTTGGAAGATGGACGTTTACTACAGGGGGAATGTGTGTCCTTGAATACCGGCGCGGCATTGCGTTCTCCGCACAATCTTTCATCCGTAATGGACGTATTGCCGGTGAAACCCTTTGCCGACTTTTTGATTCGCCTTGCACACTGGCAGCGGCATCCGGGATCCCTGGCAATAATTGGCGGGGGCGCCGCGGGTGTGGAGCTGGCACTGGCTATGTCGAATCAGACGCCGTCACTGACTCTGTTCTGTTCAGATATGCTGTTAGGCTCGCATGCTCCCGGGGTACGCCAACGTGCGCACTACCACCTGAAACGGGCGGGAGTGCAAGTGCAGGAACATTGCCCAATAGATGCAATCCAGGGAAACGGTCTGTTGAGTGGACAACAAATTGTTTGGGAGGGTAATCGGGTACTCTTGGCCAGCGGGCCTGCGCCCGCATCCTGGTGGCAATCTTCCGGATTATCCTGTGATGATCGTGGATTCATTCAAATCACTACCACGCTACAAAGTGCATCGCATCCACATGTTTTTGCAACGGGTGATTGCGCAACGCTCCCCGATACGCCTAAAAGTGGCGTATATGCGGTGCGACAAGGGGCAGTCTTGGAGGAAAATTTGCGCCGCGCAGCACGGCAGGAATCATTGAGGCCCTTCAGGCCACAATCTAGAGCAGTGGCACTGCTGGCCGATGGTCAAGGCGGCGCCATAATGAGTTGGGCTGGTTTAAGCGCAGAAGGGAAATGGGCCGGGGTATGGAAAGATATTCTCGACCGGCGATTCATCCAACGGCACAGTCTATGACTGTCAACGTAATTTCAACAGGGTGGATGGAATGTTGCAAAAGGCAGGATGGAAAATGTGGGTGCCTATACTGGCGCTTGGTATGTCGTTACAGGCGATAGCGGATAGCCGTTGGAATGAAATAAAACAGCAGGCGCAAGGACAGACCGTCTATTTTAACGCCTGGGGGGGTGATACTGCAGCCAATAACTATCTGCGCTGGGTTGCGACAGAAATGAAACAACACTATGCCATCACAGTAGAACGGGTACCGCTGGCTGATACGGCAGATGCCGTGCGTCGTATCCAAACCGAGGCATCTGCTGGACGGCAGCAAAAAGGCTCGATAGATCTACTGTGGGTTAATGGAGAAAATTTTAGCACACTAAAGCAGGCCGGGTTGCTTTACGGCGGTTGGGCAGAGCGTCTCCCCAACTGGCGCTATGTCAATTTGACTCTGCCGGTTCGTGAGGATTTTTCCGTTCCGACAGAAGGGGCTGAGTCTCCCTGGGGAAGCGCACAATTGACATTCATTGCCGATCGGCGGCAGTTATCACAACCCGTCAGCGATCCACAGGCATTACTGACTCTTGCCCGAGAGCAGCCAGGCCGACTGAGTTATCCACGGCCACCGGACTTCACCGGTATGGCCTTTTTGGAACAACTGTTGTTGTCACTCAGCCCGACACCGCAGTTATTAAAACAACCTCCCGATGTTAAAACATTTGCCTTAGTCACTGCCCCGCTATGGCATTATCTCGATCAACTGCATCCCTCGTTGTGGCGGCAAGGTAAAGATTTTCCCGCATCGGCAGCACGTATGGATCGTATGCTGGCCGATGGCGTGTTAAAAATTTCTCTTACGTTTAATCCTGCCCACGCCGCCAGCCTGATTGCCAACGGGCAATTACCTGATTCGGCCTACACCTTTGGTTTCAGTAAAGGGATGGTGGGGAATGTCCATTTTGTCGCCATTCCAGTTAATGCCAATGCCAAAGCGGGCGCTCAGGTATTGGCCAACTTCCTGCTGTCGCCTCGTGCGCAGATCCGCAAAGCCGATCCGCGTTACTGGGGCGATCCTAGTGTGTTGGATAGCGATAAACTACCGCCAGAATTACGGCGGACAATGCACGATATCTCTCCCTCGGCAGGGATGGTTGTCCCCGTGTTGAGTGAGCCGAATGCGGGGTGGTCCGCCGCTCTTGAGGCGGAATGGCTGAGGCGTTACGGCGTACATTGATGCCCTTACTACGTTCTACATTCGGCAGAGGGATCGCATGGGGGGGGGTCAGTTTGATCTTTTCCCCCTTGCTGCCAGGCCTCTGGTTGATGTTATCCCCCGCTTTTCACGGCGATAGCTGGTTGGCATTCTGGCTCGACGGGCAATGGCGACAAGCACTGATCGCCACGTTGACTTCATCGCTGATCGGCAGCGTCGGTGCTTTGCTGCTTTGCTTATTGGTGATTGTCGGAATTTACCCGGGAAAAGCGTGGCAACGTTATCAACGTCGTTTGCCGATGCTACTTGCCGTTCCGCATGTCGCTTTTGCTACGGGAAGCCTGTTCCTGTTTGCCCCGACGGGATGGTTGGCACGATTGGGGTTAGGCTCGTTGGCCGATGGGGATCCTCATGCTATTGGTCTGGGTATCATACTGGCGCTGAAAGAGAGCTGGTTTCTGCTATGGATAGCGGGAGCTCTACTTAAACGCACGGATTTACAGCGCCAACTCACCATCGCCCACACTCTGGGGTATGGACGATGGCACAGCGCCTTCGTGATCCTTTTGCCGCAATTGTTACCGCAGCTGGCATGGGCGCTGTTGGCCGTGACGGCATATAGCATTTCCTTAGTGGACACTGCGATTATTCTTGGGCCTGGCAATCCGCCAACCCTGGCTGTGTTGGCATGGCAATGGCTGAACGAGCCTGATATTCAGATTCAGGCTAAAGGGACGATCGCCGTCCTGTTGTTGACTGCGATATTGGCAGCATTATCCTTGTGCGGCTACGCCTTTTGGCGTTTGTTGCACTATTGTCCATTACCCATAACCGGCCGACGGTATGGTGGGACAGCTAAACGACTCTTGAGCGGGTTGGCGATGATGATGACAACCATCGGTTATCTGGTCCTGCTGTTATTGTTGCTTTGGTCAGTGGCTGGTAGTTGGTTTTACCCTCGGTTATTGCCTGAGGTATGGTCAGTGGTAGGTTGGTCACGAGGGGATTACGCGTCGTTACTCACTACGTTTACACTAGGTGGCGTGGCCAGTTTGTGTGGTTTGATTATTGTGGTTGCCTGGCTTGAATGGGGGGATGTGCGACGGGGGCAGTTTCTCTGGTTGCCGCTATTGCTGCCCGCTTTACCCCTGGCGATGGGCCAGTACGAGGTACTATTGAGATTAGGGCTGGACGGAACATTTTCTGGTGTCGTATGGAGTCATTTATTGTGGGTAGTTCCTTATATGTTGCTGATACTGGAGCCGGCGTATCGGCATCTTGACACTCGTTTGCTGGTAGCCGCCCGTTCTTTAGGGTTATCCGATTGGCGTGTGCTCTTAAGGGTAAAGTGGCCCTTACTTTCTCGGCCACTGCTCGCCGCAGTCGCGATCGGTTTTTCTGTCAGCGTTGCCCAATATTTGCCAACGCTCTATGCCGGAGCGGGGAGGTTTGCCACGGTCACGACTGAAACCGTGGCGCTGAGTGGCAGTGGCGATCCGCGGGCACTAGCCGTTCATGCTTTGCTACAGCTGCTTCTGCCAGGCTGCGTCTTTTTTATGGCTGTGTCGCTTAGCCGGCTGGTTGGCCATTATCGACGAGGATTACGCTAATATGTTGTCTGTCAGAAATTGTACTATTCACGGCGGTGATAATTGCTTATTGCAAAACCAATGTTTCGATGTGGCTCCCGGCGAGATATTAACCTTGATGGGCGCGTCGGGTACGGGTAAGTCCACCTTGCTCGGCTGGATGATTGGTGAGTTACCTCCGGATTTTTTCGGTTCAGGAAGCCTCTGGTTAAACGGCACTCGGAGAGATGGATTGCCAACAGAAAAGCGGCGTATTGGTATTTTGTTTCAGGATGACCTGTTATTTCCTCATTTGAGTGTAGGGCAAAATCTGGCATTGGCATTACCGGCTCAGCTGAAAGGTAAAAGGTCGCGCAGAGAATATATTGAGAACTGCCTTATAGATGCTGAACTGGGTGAGTTTTATCAGCGAGATCCCGCGACGTTATCCGGTGGGCAACGCGCCAGGGTGAGCGTTCTGCGGTCTCTGATCGCCGAACCTGAGGCATTGCTGTTAGATGAACCTTTTAGTCGTTTGGATGAGCATTTACGCGGGCGTTTTCGCCAATTTGTTTTCAGTCATATTCAACAGCGTGGCATTCCCGCGTTGCTGGTTACTCATGACGAACAAGATATTCCACCGGATGGACGCGTGAAAAAGCTTGAGGAGAGAGCTGATGTTTGACCGTTATTTGCTTAAAAAAAGCAGTAACATTCGTGAAGTGTGCGCAGTCACATTGCAACGCCGTGGTGTAAAGGCTGATTGGATCAGTTGGTTTGGCTTTGGCATCGGGATGATGGCGGTGCCATTGCTTATTGCTCATGCTTATTACTGGGCGCTGCTGTGTATTGTGTTCAACCGTATGGCCGACTTGCTGGATGGTGCTGTAGCCCGGTTGGATGGCCCAACGGATCGCGGTGCATTTCTGGATATTACTTTAGACTTTCTGTTTTACTCCGCCATTCCACTCGGGTTTGCTTTGGCAATACCGGCAAATAACGCCTTGCCTGCGGCCATTTTGATTTACAGCTTTATTGGGACCGGGTGCAGCTTTCTTGCCTTTGCCGTTATCGCCGCCAAGCGGGGGATGGAGAGTACCGCGTATCCAAGCAAAGGGTTCTACTATTTAGGCGGCCTGACTGAAGGGAGCGAAACGGTCTTGGTGCTACTGTTAATGTGTCTGTTTCCTGGCTGGTTTCCGCTGATAGCGTATGGTTTTTCAGCGCTTTGTTGCATCACTGTAGTGACTCGGGTTGTCGCTGGTGTTTCATTGTTTAAGAACAACTACGGAAAGGTCAAACAGACCGGCGCTGGCATCTGATATGATCACAATCATAGAGCTAGCCATTCAGGCTAGCGAGTCATGATAATAAATCTTTGAGCAACTCAAAAGTGATGCTAATAGCCCTCAGTGCTTATCAGGGATTCACGAATGAGCTCGCGTGCCCGATGCAAACGACTTTTAACAGCACCAACACTTACATTTAGTTGGGAAGATATTTCGGCTATAGTTAACTCTTCAAAATCTCGCATGAGAATCACGTCGAGATAATGAGCAGGCAAAGACCTAAGAGCTCTGGCCAGGTCTAGGCGAAGTGAGTCCGGGCTTCTTTCCTGCAGGAGAGTTTCAGCAATATCGTGATCCAGAGCGACATGCCGGAACATCATTCGCTGAAGTTTTTGGCACTCCCTCCTGATGACGGTAAACAACCACGAGGAAAAGGCAGCTGCGACTTTAAGGGCAGTGACCTTACGCGAAATTATCAGCAATGACTCCTGTACAGCATCGTCGACATCGCTTGCATGGCAGTGTCGGCGGGCATAGCGACGGGCATCAGCCTGAGTGGTGGCAAGCAACGCAGACATTGCTTTTATGTCGCCTCTCTGTGCTGATTCAATCAAACTTTTCGTGGCTTTGGTGCCCATACACTCTCCCGGTAGTATTAACCAATATATTGCAATCCCTCTGGTTTAAAGATTTAAAAGCACGTAGTCAGTCCCTTCAGTCATATAGGTATACTCTATTGGTTATTTTCATAATCAGCATAATCAATGTTCTGCAACGTAACAAACATTTAAAAAGTAAAGAGCCTGCATTGATACTGCAGGCCGTAAAATGAAAAATTATTTCTTCTTCCATTCATACTTACTGAAAGGTGCATCTAGTGGTGTGTCAGCAATATGGTTTGTGTAATTGCTAATTGTCTTCTGAGCGGCGCACAGAATGACCTCAAGAATATTTTTACGGGTGAACCCTGCTGCAAGGAAGGTTTCCACATCATTCTCAGTGACCTCACCGCGCTTGCGTATTACCGCAAGAGTGAACGACCTCAGGACTTCAAGGCGGCTATCCTGAAGCGGTGTTTCATCCCGCAATGCATTTATGATGTCATCACTGACTTTCATTGAATGTGCAATTGCCGTATGAGCAGGCACACAATAATGGCAGTTGTGCTCTACATTAATTGCCTGCCACACCACGGTTTTCTCGTCATTATTGAAACTGGTATGGAGAAACAATTCATGGAGCTTAAGATAAGCTTCCACCAACTCCGGCGACTCGGCCATTACCGCGTAGAGCGAGGGTACGAAGCCTGCACGTTTCTTTATGTTCTCAAGTAACACCTTGCTCTTTCCCGGTGCATTTTCCGGCGTGTGTAAAGTAAAATCTTTCATATATTCTCTCCAGTTAACGAATTAATGATTTGCGAAAGGGCGAAAATATCTCTGGCAACAAAGTCTGGTTTGGGTGCAAGGGGATAGAGAGTTTGCCCTTTTCTGGCTATAAATGCGGTTTTCATCCCCGCAAGTTTTGCTCCTCCTACATCCCAGCCATGTGCTGCAATCAGCATACATTCTGAGGCCGGTCTTCCCATCAAATGGACTGCCCAGTTGTAAACGCTCAGGTCGGGTTTGTATTTACACAACTCTTCAACACTGAGGGTCTTACTGAAATAGCCATCGATGCAGGCTGAACGGAGTTGGCTCTCAGCGAGTTCAGCAGATGAGTTGGTCAGGGCGACCAGTGTAAAGCCCTGTTGGCTCAGTGCTGATAATCCCCTGGCTACATCAGGATGTGCAGGTAATGAAGCAAGCACTGCCGAAAGTGGCTCGTCAGATTCAGCTAAAGATATGCCGTACCGCTCGGCAGTCATCTCAAGCACAGCCTCTGCAATATCGCCAAAGCGGTGCCAGGAACCGGTAACGGTTTCAACAAGTGAATAGTGTAACAAAGAGGTGAACCAGACGTCGGTAAGGTCCTGCCTGTTGGCAAGCCTCTTTCCTGCATACTCTTTGAGCGAAGCAGTATCCAGAAGGGTTTCATTCACATCAAAAAAGAGAATTCCTTTCGTTTCTGGCGTGTCACTATCGTCTGTCATATGAGCTCCGGTCCGGATGATGACTTTTATAAAAACGGATATTTACTGCACTCTGCAAATAGAGTAGGTTTAAGATAGATGAATTTGAGTGATCACTCAATAAAAACCTGAGCGTTCACTCAATAATTATATTATTTTATATAATTCAGTGAGATAAATGGCAAGACCAACATTACATGACAAGTCGGAAACGTTAGGCAGGGCAATTCATGTGTTCTGGCGTAAAGGTTTCAGCAACACATCAATAAAAGACCTTGAGATGGCACTGGATATGCGTCCTGGAAGTATTTATGCCTCTTTCGACAGCAAAGCAGGTTTGTTTACGCAAGCTCTGTCAGTCTATGCGACACACCAGGCAGATAAAACCAGGTCTGTTATTCAGGCGCAGCAGAACCCGCTGGACGGCCTTCTGACGCTACTCTGCTGCTTTGCACAGGAAAAACCAGACGGCCAGCCCTCTTACGCCTGTTTTTTGGTGAAAAGCCTACTCGAAATGGAGAACGACGAGGGTGAAATGAAAAACTTAATAAGACAGCATTTGCTGACAATGGAGAGTATTTTCAGTGATGCTTTTAGCGATGCGATTTCGATGGGATATGTCGCGGATCCTGACAGGCCAGAGCATGCTCCGTCGCGCCTGGCTCGCATGCTGCAAACCAAAATTATCGGTATCAGAATAATGTCCCTACAACTTGCACAAAATGATCTGCTACGAGAACTGACAGATGACTGCGCCCAGTTTATAGAAGAACTTAAAAAGAGTCCGGATACTGAGATACTTGTAAATGATGGCCTTTAGCGTGGCTGTGTTGAATAATTCGGACTTTTAGAGCAGATCACAATTAAACGAAGGCAGAGTCATCGCAATGGCGGCAGGCGTAAGATTTGGGCGGAAACCTCATCAGAAATCTTCCGCCGCACTGGAGCTTATCCGGCATGAAACGCCTATTAAAATGGTGATGGAGAAAACCGGTATATCCAGGGCAACTTATTTCAGGTTAAAAAAGCTCATGCGTCATCTTTTTCGTTTTATGCTTCATAACGCTTCTCACCTTACGTTCGGTGCGCTGCTGATAGCTATGTCCAGCTTTGGACAGACCTATTTTGTGTCACTTTACGGGCAAGATTTTCGCTAGGCCTTTGGGCTCACCGACGGCAGCCTGGGCGGCTTGTACGCGATCGGAACGGTGATGAGCGCCATCACGCTGATCTGGGCCGGACGGATGATCGACTACACCACGACCAGCCGCTTCACGCTGGCAGTCACCCTTCTGTTACTGACGGCCTGCCTGCTGATTTCTGGCGCACAGTCTGCGTGGATGCTCTGCATCGGGTTTTACTTTCTGCGCCTCGGCGGTCAGGGACTGATGGTACAACCGCACTGACCGCAACGGCGCGTCAGTTCCCCCTTGATGCAGGCAAGGCCCTCGGCGCCATTGCGCTGGGACTCTCGCTGGCGCAGGCCGTTTTTCCCGTGATTGCGCTGCAGATAAGCGCGCTGACGGGATGGAGGGTTGCCTGGGGCATCAATGCCGGTATGCTTGTTGCTGGCGTGGGGGTAGCGTTGATGTTTTTGCCCAGCGGCAAAGATAAGCCGCTGCGCACGTTCAGAAAACGGGGGTGATGAGAAGGAAAAAGAGGCATCGGTATGGAGAAACCGTAACCTGCTGCTAGCGCTGTCTGTCGTGCTGGCCTCCCCCTTTATCACAACCGGCTTCTTCTTCCACCAAGCGAGGCTGGCGCAGGAGAAGGGCTGTGTGCTGTCGTGGGTGGCGGTATGGTTTATTGCCTACGCCATTACCCAAGCGGTATCGTTGCTGTAGTTTGGCCCGCTGATTGACCGTCTTTCACCACGCAGGCTGTTGCCGTGGTTACTGATGCCACAGTCCCTAGCCATGTTGGCGCTGTGGCTCAGCAACGGTCTGTGGGTAACGCCTTTTTACCTGATTATGATCGGCGTATCGTCGGCTATTGCCTCAACGCTTGCCACCGCTCTCTGGGTGCAGTTGTTTGGTCCGGCGCAGCTAGCCAGGGTGCGCTCAGCTGTTGGGGCAGGTACCGTGATTGCCCGCGGGGCATCTCCGGTAAGCATGGGCGTCCTGATAGATAACCATGTCACCCTGCATCTACAGGCGTTGTTCTGCCTGGTCTACATTCTTGGGGCCAGCCTGCTGGCCACCGATATCAGGACTGATGCACCGCAATAATGCGACTTTTCCGTGATGCACATCATCCTCTTTCCCTATGAAGAAGGGCCTGATATCAGGCCCTTCTGTTTCATCGCAGCATCAGCAGGGGCTGATGGCTTTCTGACAGCATTTCTGTGGTGTGGCTGCCAATAAAGAACCGCCGTAACCGGGAATGCCCATAGGCCCCAATTACCATGAGGTCGATATCATTAGCGTCCGCGTAGCGGCACAGGGCGCCGGTCACGGACTCGTCTTCCAGCAGGCGGGCCTCCGTTGTGATACCAGCTTCCTGAAGAACAGCCTGCGCATCCTGCAGGGCTAAAGTGTCACCGTTGACCATCACAATATAACAGGTAAGGCCGCTTAGTAATGGGCTGATCGTCAGACGCGACAGGTTTTTACGGCTCTCACTGCTGCCGTCATACGCAAACATCACCCGTGCCGGCGGCATGAACGTCTCCGGCACAATCAGCACCGGTTTTTTCTGCAGGCGAATGACGCTCTCCAGATGGCTCCCCACCTGATTTTGCGTACCCCGGCGACCCAGCACCATCAGGCGGACTTCCCCCAGCTCAGCCAGAATATCGTCCAGTGCGCCGTGCTTTTGCAGCAGCTGTACGTCCGTTTGTCCGGCCTGCTTCAGCCGCTCCGCGCAGTCGCGCAGCACGGCTTTGCCCTGCGCCATCAGCAGCCGGCTGCGCTCACCCTCGACGCGGACCAGTTCTTCAGTCAGACGCTCCTGGCTGTCAATACCAATGGCCCCGGTCAGGTCAAACACGGCGGGAGTCTCACTCTTCTCCAGTACGTGCAGCAGTGCCAGCGGCGTACCAAGCTTAGCGGCCGCCCAGGCGGCATACTCACAGACCGGACGGGTTGACGGCGAGCCGTCGACGCAGGCAATAACGGTGTTATTCATGATGCTTTCTCCAGTAAATTAATGGCCGCCCATCAGTTTTTCCACTTCTTCAGGCTTGTCATGAACCCCGAAGCGGTCAACGATGGTGCGGGTCGCGTCATTCATACCCTTAATCTCCACTTCCGTGCCTTCGCGCCGAAACTTGATGACTACTCTGTCCAGCGCACTCACGGAGGTAATATCCCAGAAATGAGCATGCGTCACGTTAATCACCACACGCTCAACGGCTTCACGGAAGTCGAAGTAGCTCATAAAGCGATCGGATGAAGCAAAAAAGACCTGGCCAGCTACAGTGTAGGTACGGGAGTTGTCCTCCAGTTCAGAAGAGATCGCCATAAAGCGGGCTACTTTAGTGGCGAAGTTCAGCGAGGCTATCAGCACGCCGGTGAGTACACCAAACGCTAGGTTATCAGTTGCCACCACTACCACTACGGTTGCCAGCATCACCACACTGGTTGACAGCGGATGGCTGCGCAGGTTGCTGATAGACCGCCAGGAGAAGGTACCGATGGAAACCATAATCATCACCGCGACCAGCGCTGCCATCGGTATTTTGGAGACCCACTCACGCAGGAATACCACCATCAAAAGCAGAACTACGCCGGCGGTCAGTGTTGAAAGTCGTCCGCGTCCACCCGATTTAACATTGATAACTGACTGGCCAATCATTGCGCACCCTGCCATGCCACCAATAAACGAGGTGCAGATGTTGGCCACACCCTGTGCCTTGCATTCGCGGTTCTTGTCGCTTGGCGTGTCGGTCATGTCATCCACGATGGTGGCAGTCATCATCGACTCCAGAAGACCCACAACGGCCAGCCCCGCAGAGTACGGCAGAATAATCATCAGCGTGTCGAGGTTAAGCGGAATATCAGGGATCAGAAACACCGGCAGGCTGTCCGGCAGCTTGCCCATGTCACCCACAGTACGCACGTCCAGGTGAAGCCACATGGAAATGGCGGTCAGCACGATGATGCAGATCAGCGGCGAGGGAATGGTTTTGTTCAGATACGGGAAGAGATAAATGATGCCCAGGCCCGCAGCGGTCAGTGCATAGACGTGCCAGGTAACGTTGGTGAGCTCCGGCAACTGTGCCATAAATATGAGGATGGCCAGCGCGTTGACGAAACCAGTGACCACCGAGCGGGAGACGTAGCGCATCAGGCTACCCAGTTTCAGGTAGCCGGCCGCCAGTTGCAGCACGCCGGTCAGCGCCGAGGCCGCCAGCAGATACTGCAGGCCGTGGTCTTTTACCAGTGTGATCATTAGCAGTGCCATCGCGCCTGTAGCGGACGATATCATTGCCGGGCGGCCACCAAGGAAGGCCATAACCAAGGGAATACAGAACGCAGAGTAGAGCCCAACCTGCGGGTCAACTCCGGCGATGATTGAAAAGGCGATCGCTTCGGGAATAAGCGCGAGCGCGACAACTATACCGGCCAGTACGTCACCACGGACGTTACCCAGCCAGTCCTTACGCGTCGAGGACAGCAACATAGTAATTTCTCAGTTTTAGATACAGTAAGCCCTTGAGGGCAATATTTTTATGTACGGTAGAACACATCCGCAAACGGGATGTTATTGAGTGCGTTCTGAGGCTCGCTCAGTACGACGGAGGAAGGGGAAGCTTAGGGTGGCGTAATACGCATAACGGTTGTCAGATTCTCCAAAGCGAGAGTGTACCTATTGCCTGAACTGTTGCCCGAGGCAAATGAAAGGGGGCAGATCTGAACCAAGATCAGACCAAAGCCGCTCAATACTATAAACTAATGGCAGGCAAGGTCAAATTTTGGGGCAGTACATAAATCCTCCTCAACCCTCGATTCAGGTATTTTTCTTTGAAATGTCTGGCACATAGCAAATTGTAAAGTCGTAGCTACATTTACATTCAGGATGAATGCTGTCCTGCCTTTACCCGAAGTATGGTTTGCCGGGTGGTATTAAATTCCCGGGCAATAGCGCTGATACTGTTCCCTGCGTTAATACGTGCAATCACAGTAAGTTGCTGCTCTTCATTCAGAGCAGAAGGACGACCAAACCGCTTTCCAGCTGCTTTTGCCCTGGCAATACCTGAGTGCGTGCGCTCGAGCAACAGATCCCGCTCAAATTCCGCTACTGCAGAAATAACCTGCATGGTCATCTTCCCCGCGGGGCTGGTCAGATCCACACCGCCAAGAGCCAGGCAGTGAACCCGAATATCTGAAACAGCCAGTTGCTCTACCGTTTTTCTGATGTCCATCGCGTTGCGTCCGAGGCGGTCAAGTTTGGTGACAATAAGCACATCGCCATTTTCCATACGGTCAAGCAGCTTGGCAAATCCTGGCCGTTCACTGGCAGCCACTGAGCCGCTGACATGTTCCTCAATAAGTCGCTGAGGTTTAACAGCGAAACCAGCTGCCTCAATTTCACGACGCTGGTTTTCTGTGGTCTGTTCCAGAGTGGATACCCGGCAGTAAGCAAAAACTCGTGACATAGGAAACTTTCCGTACTCAAAGGGTGTCCGAATTATAGCGCCTGTACGAAATAAAATTCGCTTACTTTCGGACATATTTTCAGACTGGTGTACGAAACCGACCGGTTTCGGTCACAGCGAACAAATAACAGATGAAAACTATACGCGAGGGAAGCATTTATGCCACGGCGACAGATACTGAGCAGTGAAGAGCAGGAACGCTTACTGGTTATACCAGATGATGAAATTATTCTGACCCGAATGTGTTTTCTGAACGAACCGGATATTGCGCTCATTAATAAGCACCGACGGCCAGCGAATCGCCTGGGCTTTGCTGTATTACTCTGTTATCTGCGTGGACCTGGATTTATTCCGGACAAAAGCAGTGCTCCTCACAATGGCGTTGTATCCAGGGTTGCTTCCCGACTGAAACTTCAGCCTGATTTATGGCCGGAATATGCATCCAGAGAGCAAACCCGCTGGGAACATCTGACCGAACTTTATCGCTACCTGGAACTATCCCCGTTCAGCCGGTCAATGCAAAAAGACTGTATCCGCCATCTGCACCCCTATGCCATGCGAACTGACAAAGGATTTATGCTGGCGGAAGAAATGCTCAGCTGGCTACATAACAATAATGTTATTTTCCCTTCTGTTGAAGTGATCGAACGGACGCTTGCCGAAGTCGTCACGCTCGCTAACAGATCGGTATTTTCGACACTTACCGCGCAACTGGAAAAGCAGCATAAATCAGCACTCGACAGCCTGCTCATATCAGAGGGTGAACAACCTTCCCGTCTGGCATGGCTGCTACAGCCTCCGGGTAAAATAAACGGTAAAAATGTGCTGCAACATATCGACCGGCTTAATTCCATCGCTGCGCTGGGGTTGCCTGATGGTATTGCACTTTCCGTTCACCAGAACAGGTTGCTTAAACTGGCGCGTGAGGGCCGGAAAATGAGCAGCAGGGACCTGGCAAAATTCACCGATGTCAGACGTTACGCTACGCTGGTTTGTATAATAACAGAGGCCAGGGCCACCCTGACTGACGAAGTGATTGATCTGCACGAGCGTATCCTGGGTAGTCTGTTCAGCAGGGCAAAACGCACGCAGGCCGAACGGCTCCAGCAAACGGGAAAGCTTATTCAGAGCAAGCTGAAGCAGTACGTTACCGTCGGGCAGGCGTTACTTAACGCCAGAGAATCCGGGGAAGATCCCTGGACTGCAATAGAAGATGTCCTTCCCTGGCAGGAATTCATCAACAGCGTGGAAGAAACGCGGTTTCTTTCCCGTAAGGGCAATTTCGACGCGCTTCATCTGATCACCGAAAAATACAGTACGTTGCGTAAATATGCCCCGCGTATGCTGTCAGCATTGCAGTTCATGGCGACACCTGCGGCGCAGGCGCTCAGCGATGCGCTGGACACCATAACGGAAATGTACCGTAAACAACTTCGTAAAGTGCCGCCATCAGCGCCAACAGGGTTTATCCCTGAAAGCTGGCGAAAACTGGTGCTCACGCCTTCAGGCATCGACCGCAAGTACTACGAGTTTTGCGTACTGAATGAACTCAAGGGTGCATTACGTTCCGGTGATATCTGGGTAAAAGGATCGCGCCGCTACAAAAATTTTGATGATTATCTCATCCCGACTGCTGAGTTTGAGAAATCCCGACATAATGACCAGTTACAGTTGGCCGTTCAGACCGATAGCCAGGCATACCTTCAGGCCCGTATGACTCTTCTTGCATCTCGGCTGGAAGAAGTTAACGCGATGGCGCTTGCCGGTGATTTGCCCGATGTAGATATCTCAGATAAAGGCGTAAAAATCACTCCACTGGAGAACAGCGTTCCTTCAGGTGTTTCGCCCTTTGCAGATTTGGTCTATGGCATGCTTCCCCATCCGAAAATTACGGAGATACTGGAAGAAGTTGATAGCTGGACGGGATTTACGCGTCACTTCGCGCACCTCAAAAATAATAACGTCAGACCAAAAGACGGAAGACTGTTGCTGACCACCATTCTGGCTGACGGCATCAACCTTGGGCTGACAAAAATGGCGGAATCCTGCCCTGGGGCCACAAGATCGTCACTCGAAGGTATTCAGGCATGGTACATCAGGGATGAAACTTATTCAGCGGCACTGGCCGAGCTGGTCAACGCACAGAAAGAGCGGCCTCTGGCCGCATTCTGGGGCGACGGGACAACATCGTCGTCAGACGGGCAGAACTTTCGGGTAGGCAGTCACGGACGTTATGCCGGTCAGGTCAATCTTAAATATGGTCAGGAGCCGGGCGTGCAGATTTATACGCATATCTCAGACCAATACAGCCCGTTCTACGCCAAAGTGATCAGCCGGGTGCGCGACTCAACCCACGTGCTTGATGGCCTGCTGTACCATGAAAGCGATCTGGAAATTACCGAGCATTACACCGATACCGCAGGCTTCACTGAACATGTTTTCGCCCTGATGCACCTGCTGGGATTCGCTTTTGCGCCAAGGATCCGTGATCTTCATGACAAGCGGCTGTTTATTCATGGAAAGGCCGAGCGCTATCCGGGGCTTCAGTCTGTCATATCAACAACCTGCCTGAATATCAAAGACATTGAGTCGCACTGGGATGAGGTATTGCGCCTGGCAACCTCGATTAAGCAGGGGACAGTCACCGCATCACTGATGATGAAAAAGTTAGCCAGTTACCCAAAACAGAATGGACTTGCCAAAGCGCTGAGAGAGATTGGCCGCATCGAACGGACACTATTTATGCTGGACTGGTTCCGTGATCCCGGTCTGCGCCGACGCGTGCAGGCGGGGCTGAATAAGGGTGAGGCCCGTAATGCCCTTGCGCGAGCGGTCTTTTTGCACCGTCTGGGTGAAATAAGGGATCGTGGGCTGGAGAATCAGAGTTATCGCGCCAGCGGGCTGACATTACTGACAGCAGCGATCACGTTGTGGAACACGGTATATATAGAAAGAGCTATTGAGTCACTAAAACGAAAGGGTATCCCGATAAATGAGCAACTGGTCTCTCATCTTTCTCCCCTGGGCTGGGAACATATCAATCTGAGTGGAGATTACGTCTGGCGTAATAATCTTAAGCTGGGATCCGGAAAATACCGCTCATTACGTACAGTCGATACCGCTTTGTACAAAAAACAGTCTTAGCGTGGGATAATTAATGAGATGGTCACTCCCTCCTTCCCAGTACTATGCTGAGGACAGGCTTTCATTCGGAGAACCATCATGGAAAACATTGCGCTTATTGGTATCGATCTGGGTAAGAACTCTTTCCATATTCATTGTCAGGATCATCGTGGGAAGGCCGTTTACCGTAAAAAATTCACCCGACCAAAGCTAATCGAATTTCTGGCGACATGCCCGGCAACAACCATCGCGATGGAAGCCTGTGGCGGTTCTCACTTTATGGCACGCAAGCTGGCAGAGTTAGGGCATTTTCCAAAGCTGATATCACCGCAATTTGTCCGCCCATTCGTTAAAAGCAACAAAAATGACTTCGTTGATGCTGAAGCTATCTGTGAAGCAGCATCACGTCCATCTATGCGTTTCGTGCAGCCCAGAACCGAATCTCAGCAGGCAATGCGAGCTCTGCATCGTGTCCGTGAATCCCTGGTTCAGGATAAGGTGAAAACAACTAATCAGATGCATGCTTTTCTGCTGGAATTTGGTATCAGCGTTCCGCGAGGTGCTGCCGTTATTAGTCGACTGAGTACCCTTCTTGAGGACAGTAGTTTGCCTCTTTATCTCAGCCAGTTACTGCTGAAATTACAACAGCATTATCACTATCTTGTTGAGCAGATTAAAGATCTGGAATCTCAGTTGAAACGAAAGTTGGACGAAGATGAGGTTGGACAGCGCTTGCTGAGTATTCCCTGCGTTGGAACGCTGACTGCCAGTACTATTTCAACTGAGATTGGCGACGGGAAGCAGTACGCCAGCAGCCGTGACTTTGCGGCGGCAACAGGGCTGGTACCCCGACAGTACAGCACGGGAGGTCGGACGACATTGTTAGGGATTAGCAAGCGGGGCAACAAAAAGATCCGAACTTTGTTGGTTCAGTGTGCCAGGGTATTCATACAAAAACTGGAACACCAGTCTGGCAAGTTGGCCGACTGGGTCAGGGAGTTGTTGTGTCGGAAAAGCAACTTTGTCGTCACCTGTGCTCTGGCAAACAAGCTGGCCAGAATAGCCTGGGCACTGACGGCGCGACAGCAAACTTACGAAGCATAAAGGCAGAAATACACCAGTTTAAACAATCATTCATCTGGTTTTGCGAATACTGATATTGATGATACTAACGGCCCACCGGCCTGTTGAGGAACCTGTAAAACGGAAAGGCTCATTGAAGCCGTATATTTTCTGGAGGTTCATCAGGCGCGGAACTCATCGAGGCGCGGGAATAAAATCCCATTCAGACGCCGGATAGATTCAAGCAAGCCAACTTGTCGTCAAAATCGGTGTTGCAAAAACGGGAGTGACCATAGATTCCGTTTTCCAAGCGGACCCCATGAAGACCCACCCGGACGTGCGCTACGTCTTTAAGGAGTGGCCAATTTTTGCCGATCGCTGGGAAAACTCGCAGACGGCCGCCGAACGCGGCCTTTCGGTCTGGAAACAGAAGGGAGCGGAGGCGTATGTCACGTACCACAACGCGATTTATGCTACCGGCAATAATGAAGGCGAGCTGACAAAAGAGGACATCGATCGGGCCGCTGCGAAAACCGGCTGGCACGATGCCGGCAAAGAGAATTTTACCCCGACGCTTGAGAAAAATGACGCACTGGCCAGAACGCTGGGACTGACCGGCACACCAGGCATTGTTGTCATGACTGTAACGGGCGCCACGCCGAAAAACATCACGGTGTTCCCCGGGGCCGTGTCAGCACAATCGATAATTGCTGCAATAACAAAAGCACTTATGTGAGTCAGCATACAGTTAGAAAATAATTTCTCATACTTAAATCTACTTAAGATTTGAGGCGTTTTAGCCGTTTTACATAAGGAACTTATACACATTAAGGAACTAAAATGTTTGTATGCAAATCGTGTGAGGAAAAGGTAAGTAACTCAAAGATGTTCGGCCTAGTAATCGGACAAATTGGACGAGAAAAGTTTGAACAAAAGGGATTTTCGAAAGGTGATGTTCTGGCCGGGGCTTTGAGTGGTTTTAGAATTGCCTGCCCGAATTGCTCAAAAACTAACTGGAACTACCAAGCTTAACTCAACGGAGGCAATATGGGATTTTGGGAAAAAGCGGGTAATATTGCTAAGGCTGCAGGCAAATATGCGCTTGAGGAGGGCAGGGCTGCTAATGAACGGATGCACACTTATAAAGAAGAGATGCCGATGAAGAGTGACAGAGAACTTGCTCGGATCTGTGTCCATGAGCGTAGCAGTTCTCCTCTGAAAGCTGGTGCCGCTGGTCAAGAGCTGAAAAGTAGAGGTTACAGTACCGCGCAGGAAATTAAGGTATTATTATAGTTTTTTTGAACTTGAGTTATGGACTAATAAGATATGTCCATTAGGGAAAGGTCTGCCGCATGCAGACCTTTTCTTTAGCAAAGCGAAAGAAAATAACATGAAACTTTTAATATCTTCGCCTAACCAGTTCAAAATTTGGATGATGCTAAATAAAATTCTAGTCTCGGTAATAGAATTTCACATCTAGGGACTATGATGTACGGCTAATACCGTTGGGTAAGATTTCGAGGAAATATAACATGTCTAAAAGCGGCAAGATAAAAAAGCTAAGAAGACTTCCATCTCAAACTACCAGTTTTATCAATAGCCGCTGATAGAGTTAGCTATATTGTTTAAAGCCTGGGTCTGCTGCATTGATTGCATGTTTTGCTGATCTTGCTGCATTATCGCCAAACCTTGTTGCATCATTGCCTGGCTGGCTTGTTGACGCTGGGCATCCTCAATCATTTCTTTTTGAACGCGGTTATTGCCAGTTTGTGCCAAGATGGCGCACATATCCTGAGAGATAGTCATGCGACCCGCATTAACGCGGCTTTGTCCTTCTTGAGCAACCTCAGCTAAACGTTCTGAATTGCCGGTGGCTATGGCATAGCCGCTTTCTGTGCATAGTTGTGCATCTGTGAGTTGATAGGCTGGGTTGGAGGTGTAACAGCGCAACCGGTAAGAATAGCGGAAAAAACACTAATTGAGATGATGTTATTTTTATAGGTTTAACTGGCTATTAAATTTTAATAGCCAGTTCATTTCACCTTATGCCTTCAAACGCCTTGCATAAAATAAGCATAATTTTTATCTTATTCAAGGAGGGTTCTAGTAAGGGCCATAAAGTATGATTAGAAAACATCACCTTCAACACCTGAACAACCTAAACAACCTAAACAATGCAGAAGATTTCAGATCAAAATAATCGCACTGTAGCGGCGTTACATCCGACACTAATAGATGATGAATCAAATCCAGAATGACTGAAATGATATTGATCAACAAGTGCGATAGTTTTGATGAGTGAAAATCAAAAAGGAAAATTAAATTGCTCTTTTTACATTTCGAATATTCAGGCATGTTCACGCCGAACGATTCTCTTCAGTCTACCTGTAGTCGTTCACCGGTTGAGGGTGGTTTTTTGAAGTTTATCGATAATTGCTGAAGCTTTAGTATGCCCTCGCATAACCAAATGCTTATCAACAGGTTTATCCTTGCCTACTAATTTTTGTTATAAGATTCATACTACGAATTAATAAAAAACAGGGGCAAACTGGATACCAATTTTCCCCTAGAAATTTATTGAAGAATTTCTCTAAGATAATGTTCAATAACCGGATCCAGATTCATCCTCCCTTTTATCCAATGCATCTTTATAGCGCTGTTGTTCACTAATGCTAATGTTAGGGTCAAATAATATAGATCTTCCTTTAACACTTAAGTCAGCGTCGATTTCAGATTGTGTAGCATGAGTTTTATCTACTCGTAATTCACTGTTGGTTGTATTTGAGGCAGTATATTTTGAACTCCTCATGTCGTCGGAAGTTGCAATATAAGCAAGCAGGCAACCAAAAACAAAATATGCTGTCCAGGCCATACCATAAGAAGTCATTTGATAACCCATACCATTATCAAAGATGACAACATTGAATCTGATGATATAAACAATGGCAAAAGAAGATAGTATGATTGCTCTTCTTTTCTTCTTGGTTATGACCTTTCTCAAATATCCACCACAATTATACAAAGCGATCGCAAATAGCAATACGGGAACTAAAGGAATCAATGCTGGATAAGCAGTATGATTACTAACAGAATTAGAAGCTAAAGTAATTAATGACAAAATTAATAAAACAGTCGTTAAATATACACGTATAGCTACTTGTAATTTGATTGATTTATCTGCTTTTAGTAGTAATGAAGGTATAATCGCCGGTATATTTACCAGCATTACAATAAAAATCGTGGTGAAGTACTGGATCATAATACTATCCATATTAGTATTTGTTTAAAAAGGCGTAAAATAAATACGCCCTCATCATAATCATTTCACAACAGTATCGAGAATCACTGCATTAGTTTCAGGATCATATAATTTTACTTCATCTTTTATTATTAGCGCATGGATAGTATTAGTATCACCGTCAACTTTGACAATATGAAGATATGATTTTACAAAAGTTCCGATAGAGTCACCTCTACTGTTAAGAGCCGCAAGCGTAGCAGAAATCTCACGGGCTTTCTCATCAGGAACAACGACAGTACAGCCACGTAAAGCTCCATCCGTTGTGAATTTGATTCCTCTACTTTCGATTGTTAATCCACCATTCATATCACAACCAGGTGCGTTATATTTGAATCCTTTCTTTGCTACATTATAACTATCTCTCGCAGAAACATAACTATAAGACGCAGGTATGGATGCTTCTCCACTCTCTGTTTTAAAGGTTAGATTTTTATCTATTTCACTATTCAAATCAAATTTTGAGTAAGCTATTATATTTTTAAAATCTTTATACAATGCTATTTTTGATTTTATCTTTGGAAGCTCATCTTTTTTTATGTCTTCTTTGGCAAATACATCAGTAGTGTTATTCCACTTAGAGCTAAAGAAGCCCATTAATTCATCATCATTGAATTTACGCGGAGACTGAGCGAAGTAAATATAATAAAGATCGTCCTGGGAAACGATTTTATAATTATCGTCAGGAATATTTCTCAGTGCATCATCGTCAGCATTAAGTTTATTCTCATATTTATCACGCCACTCTTTTTGCTGCGAAGTGGGTTCAATTTTACTATGCTCTAAATTCTCTATAGAAAGAAAAGCATCCGTTATAAATTTATTATTTTCTTTCTTAACGTCAAATGTGATATTTTTAAAGAATGATACTCCATAAATTTGGTCAGAATCAAACTTGATATTTGCATTACACGTGAAATCATCTTGACCTTTAGCATTTAGTGATAGATTAGTTATCTGTAACTTCTCGGTTTTACCAAATCCTTTAGAGAAATCATCATCGGTATAATTATAGGTATAATCTATTCTTGATTTTCTTCGTGCATCACTATCAAAATTCGACTCGTCAGAGTTATATCTATCAATGAATGGGGAATAAGAGAAAGGATTATTTTTCAAAAACTTGATACTATCAGTTTTAAAAATATTCTCCAGTTGGGAAGAAATCTCTGGTCGTTTACAAACACTTTCCGCTTCTTGCATCGTAAATTCAGAGATCGGTTTTTCTTCAACAGATTTTTCACATCCGGATAGAGCAATAGAACAACCGAGAATTACAATTATAGGCTTTTGCATTATTCGTTCCTTAAATTTATAAAAATGGCAAAACTATAAAACGTTTTGCCAGTCAATGGTCGTGTTGATCAATAAATTTTACTCACGTTCGTATTCCACGCCCATAATCGCTATTCCATTTTTTGTCTTTTCGATGTCTAATGTGATGTAGGAAGTATGGGCTACGTACTCTTTTTTATCATTACTTACATCCCATTTTTGGACAGCAACATTTCCTATTCCAGGCATTTTGATATTGCTTTCTTCAATCTTAATTACTACACCTGATGATTTGCTTTTCCAGGTGCCATAGATACCGTCATCACCACATCCAGTGAGTAGAACAACCAAACCGACAATCCATAAAATCTTACGCATAACTATTCCTCAATAATGGCCAAACAAAGTAGTTTATCCAGCCTCTTTTCCTGAAGGTTTTTAGACTAACTCTAGAATACACACGGCCTTAACAATCGCATAGCTTGGATGTTATACCTTATCAAGGGTCTTAAAATTATAAATTTTAATAAATTATTTACAACTACTAAAAAAAATTATTTTTTGGTAGTTGCGATTATAAATGGGAGTGATATATATCATTTCAATTAATATTAACGATTGATATAGCGAATTCATTAGCTTATGCCTATGGTGTTGGCGTTTTACACATCCTACTAATACAGTATGGAAAGTCTTTAACCTCTGCCATTGAGGATGAATTGAGTATTTAGATTATATCGTAAGAGCAATTATCAGAATGTCTGTTTATTATTATGTAGTTCATTATGCTATTTTAAGCCGATATAGAGCTTTTTCAGGCGTAACTCCCCCCGAAGGTCGTATGGCTGGATGGTAGCTACACTGGCATGTCCCATTGCATCCTTTACTGTTATAAGGATCTCGCTGTTTTACAGTACCGCTCGTGGGAAATTTGTGTCTCAGGTCATGCAGGGAACATTTAACAATGCCTGTCGGTACCTGCCGTATTTGCAGGATATGATACTCAGCCTGATCTTTAAGGAGGTCATTCGTCAGAGTAAATAGCGGCTCGGGTTTCTGACGCGCACTTGGTGGCACACCCGGAAGTGCTGGTTGCCGTCAGCCAGAAACTGCAGGTGCAACAGGAAGCACGGCAGCAGCTGCAGTTTGCCGTCAGGGTCATGGATAACCAGGCCGCACTGCTGAACGACGCGCATACGCCGGCCTTCGGGCCGGAAAACGCCAGGGTTGCCGTCATCAAGTTCTTTGATTACCAGTGCATTTATTGCAGCTCGGTGGCACCTGAGCTGGAAAAAGTCATGAAGACCCACCCGGACTAAGGAGTGGCCAATTTTTGCCGATCGCAGGGAAAACTCACAGACGGCCGCCGAACGCGGCCTTTCGGTCTGGAAACAGAAGGGAGCGGAGGCGTATGTCACGTATCACAACGCAATTTATGCTACCGGCAACAATGAGGGCGATCTGACGAAAGAGGACATCGATCGGTGGCGGCCTAAAATAAATCTGGCTAATGCCATGAAGCTTGCAAGCTTCGCTTATTTTAGCTTTTAAAGCTTCCATAAGTTGCAACGTCGCTTCCCAGGCGTTATGCTCCGGCGTGAGTAATTTGGAAGTATTTTTGTAAATTGATGGTAGTTCGGTGATCGATTTCTCATCGGTTATCAATCTCCGATGAAAGCCCCGCTGTTTTGCAGTAGGGCTTTTTCGTTTTTAGCCGAAATCGAGCTGCGCGGTTTTCTTATGGGTCGGTTTCCGTTATGCAGAGAGCCGCTTTGCTTCCGGGCCAACAGCTTACAATTCGCGGTTTTTGCGATTGAATAATTACTCCATACCAATACGGCCGCATGTTTCGCACAAGCCATACTCCAGCATCAGTTGTTTATTCACATTATGCGTAGATGTCACCATCCCGCCGCAAGTGCTTAGCGCCATGATCTCGGCTACGTCCTGAAATAAAGTGTATTTCCCACGTTTGCGCGTATTTGCCTCATCGAACTGGGCGGCGGTCACGGTTACTGGCTTTGCATTGCTGCCGAGAAATTGCAATGAAACACTCTATTCTTACAAAATAAAGCCAGCATGATGGCTGGCTTTGTTCCTGGTAACGTGGCTTCTTTACAATAGATCGCTTTTAAACCGGCATTACCAACCGTAAGAGATACCGCCGCCAACAACGAAATTACGTTGGGTATCGTTCGAAACCGAAGCTTTAACCACTACGCTTTGGGATGCTCGAGCTGAAAAGCCCACGGCCACCGCGCTTTCACCATCTGTATTGCCTACCCCAGCGCCAATGCTAAAATTTTGATAGCTCGTAACTGGTGGGATATTGGCCATGGCGGCAACACCGGCAATGACGCTGCGGCGTAATCCTGCAACCTCTTCTGAATCTTCGAGCCATCCGGCCGCGTGTTGTTCATCAATAGATGTGGGCGCGCTTTCCGGTTGTCGCCATCCGCCATTGGCGTTGGCCATCCCGCTATTGTTTGCAGGTGATCGCCGCAATAAAGCTGGGCTTGCTCGGCCAGATTCCCCGGCGATAGTGAAGTGCGCCCCGTAGCCAGTCGCGCTTCCTTCCTCTTCTCGAAGCCGTCGGCCAAACGCGCTTTGATGTTCGTCGCCAGCGGCGTTAACCAGCCCGCCCATGTAGCCACCTTTTCCATCGCACGCGGCGGGAGTCGGCCATCCAGATGTGCGGCGCACCGATGCTCGCACCGCAGAGATGGAGCGCAGAAGCGGCGTAGACCTCCGCTTCGAGGTCAGTTTGTACAAGGTCGAACTATGCACTGCAGTGATCGCTTGCCACATGCTCGCCAAAGATTCGGACAGGTTTACACTCGCGAATGAGATGGTGGAAGGCTGACCATAAGTGCCGCTCATCATCAACCCCATTTCCTTTGCCCGCCGCGCTGAAAGGGTGGCTAGGGCAATAGCCGGTCCAGACTGGCCGATCATCTGGCCATTCGGTTTACCGTAGGGCAAGTAACCAGATTCCGATTCCGGCAAAGAAATGCACTTGGGTAAATACTCGGAGCTCATCGGGGGTTATATCCTCAATAGAACGTGTATCAACAACCCCTGGGGCGATATGGCCAGCGGCAATAAGATTGCGTAGCCATTGCGCTGCGTAGGGTTAGCTCTCGTTATAAAACGCGGTCATTAAGGAACCTAAAAAGAGAAGGGATGAATGGAAAAGCAGGATTTCAGGCACGAAAAAGCCGCCCTTTTTAGGGGGCGGCTTCATTCAGGCGCTGGTCAATGTCAGACATTAACACAACACCCAATCAAATTTAGAAGTTGAACAGCTTACGGATCAGCGCCACCAATAGTGGCGCGATGATGCCGGTAAAAGCTGCTAGCATTAAAGTTCGGTGACCGCCGGGATGGTCACTTATGTGAAAGGCATTTACACAGGATGCATGTATAGGGGCTTCCGGTGCAACATCCTATTCGTATACTATTTTCGGATAATTAAGCGTTTCAAGCGGGATATGAGTAAAATCAATTTATATCATTGGGTTATTATATGTATCATTTTTCATCCTTAGCGCCCACCAAGCAAGCCTAGCGAGAGCAATATGCCAACAAACAACAAAATTTCTTCGATCGACGAACTTTTTGCACAAATGGCAGATGAGCCTTACATCTTCTCAGAACTTGAGCTTCAAGCTTCGGTCGAAAATCTATATATAGGCATTGTGCAACGGATCACAAATGATGTGGACCTCTACAAATACGTTACCGCCAGTGTTGAGTCTGCGCGAATGTGGATGGGCCAACATGGCGCGGAAGTTCTAATCCATGCGAAGTTGCACCCTCACGAGTTTCAGGGCAGTTTACAGGCTGAGCCGTACCCGGAAGGCAGTGCTGGTGATTATGTGGCGAACGGGCAATACGGCATGCTGATGAGTCAGTTTGGGGAAGATAAGACGCAGTGGATTTATTGCCAAGCGCTTACCAAGTTAATTAATGAATATCGCCAGGAGTTGGATTCCGTGAGGAAGAAGGTAGCATTTAATACTGCCCATCATTGCCTGACTAACGAGCAGTATCAGGAAGCCCGCCATTGGATCGATGTGCTTGAGAGCATCTGAGAGCGGATAACGTTGGTGGACTATGGGCGCCGCTTGAATCCAGAATTCTCCCTACGCAAAGGCTATTTATTAGAATGCTAGGTGTCGATAACTAACTGAATTACAGAAGCAGTGGAGTTCCAGCATCCGAAATCGCTCTATTCTGGCAGGGCTATAAATTCAGAACTCCTCATCATAATGAGTTCATAAGTTAACAGCTTGACTTATGATCATGGCAAGCTGAGGCGATCACGTGCCGTTCGCAGCCGCTCATCTCCCCGGCGATCGTAGTTCTGGGTGGTGGTGACACTGGCATGGCCCATCGCATCCTTCACAGTTATCAGGTCTTCACCGTTATCCAGCAGGGCGGTGGCAAAGGTTCTCCTCAGATCATGCGGGGCACATTGCGGAATTCCGGCCTGGCCCCGACGTACCTGCAGAATATGGTATACAGCCTGGTCGGTAAGGCGGTCATTCGTCAGGGTGTCAAACCGGC
Source organism: Citrobacter amalonaticus (assembly GCF_018323885.1). Classification (NCBI taxonomy): domain Bacteria; kingdom Pseudomonadati; phylum Pseudomonadota; class Gammaproteobacteria; order Enterobacterales; family Enterobacteriaceae; genus Citrobacter; species Citrobacter amalonaticus. Next base: position 158,453 of record NZ_AP024586.1, read on the forward strand.
GTATGCGGGTGAACAACGGTCCGGGGTTTTCACCGCGCACCTGGTCTATCCAGAGCTGAAGACGCTGCCATGTCCCGTCAGGCATGTAGGCCAGTCGTTCCTTGTTTCCTTTTCCCAGCACTCTGAGAGCTCTCTCATACGTGACAACGTCACTTAATCTGAGATAGACGGCTTCAGAACGGCGCAGACCACAGCCCAGCAGTACACCCAGTATCGCCGCATCCCGTACCCCGAGGCTGCTCCGGTCAGCTTCACAGGCAGCAAACAATTGCTGGATGTCATGAGCCGGGAGAGCACGGCCCCGGGATAACCGGCTGCCACGCAGATTTCGGACTGCCCGGATATGTTGAAAGCTCTCCACATCCATCAGCCTCAGCATCCAGGCCTCTTTTGCCACACCCTTCAGCGCGGCAAGGTAGGTGTTAACGGTAGCCGTGGCGCGACCAGTATCGCGAAGCAGTTCGGTGATCCCCATGACATGGTGCCGGCGCAGGCTGCCCCAGCTGCAGGTATCAGCACTGGAGGCACCGAGCATCCGGGCCACGATCCCGAGGAAAGAGGCCATGGTCTGACGACTGCGCGGAGAATTCAGGGAAAGGAGATAGGCGCGCGCGGGATCGAGAGGGGGCTCACCGCCGGCTGGCGATGGCCAGAATTCACCGTCTGGTATCAGCGGTACCAGCTGCGGAATCGAAGTCGCATCATTGTCTGTCATCCGGCACTCTCCAGGGCCGGGAAGTGCCCGACGCGCTGTGTGAAAAAACGGGCCCGATTGCCCTGCTGAAGTCTATCGCAGAGAGTCTACTTTCTCAAACATACATTTTAATAAGTAGAGTTGAAAAATATCATAACTCGTTACTCAATGGGTGATGAGAGGTTACACTTCTATCTACCCATGCTTCATTGTAAAATTTTTATAACATAGAAAACTTTTAGCGATCGGATTTTCACACAAAAAAGAGATATATATAGTGTCGGAACATATGATTAATATACCTAAAGAATAAAATGAAGGTGAATACAGTGATGATGATTTTTCTAAAAAATCATCATGGGGCGCAGATCTAAGTTTTAGGGAACTAACTTCAAAATATGATGATTAATTAGTTAAACCAGACTACAGAGGAACTATATTTGGGATGAGCCAGAAGCATCAAGGTTTATCGACTCAATTTTATTGGGCCTACTATCCCGAGCATCTTCTTAGCTTAGACAAAGGATGAAAAATTATTAATAACTGATATTTATCAACGACTTATGTCAAAAAAGAATTACGTTAAAAATATTTTCACTAAAGATAACTCTATTTTTAAACTGTCACGAACTGAGAATATACATGAAAAATGGAGAGGTCGATTATTCCTAGAGTTGTCTGATGATGAAAAAAGAAAAATTAGAAACACAACGATTCATGCAATGATTTTCATGCAGCAACAGCCGAAAACAGGTGATACAAGTTTTACCAAATCTTAACTGAAATGTCATATAGGGGTCGTCTCAGAATTCGGAAAATAAAGCACGCTAAGGCGTAGTCACCCCGTGACTCCCCCGCGCCGATGCAGCGAGCTTCGTTCCGTCTTGCAGTGACGCAATCAGCGGGCAGGAAACGTTCCCTTTCCGCGCATGGCAGGCGCACACCAGTTCAGACAGCACGGCCTCCATGCGTGCCAAGTCGGCCATCTTCTCGCGCACATCCTTGAGCTTGTGCTCGGCCAGGCCGCTGGCTTCCTCGCAATGGGTGCCATCCTCCAGCCGCAGTAGCTCGGCGATTTCGTCCAGGCTAAAGCCCAGCCGCTGGGCCGATTTCACGAACCGCACTCGTGTTACATCCGCCTCGCCATAGCGGCGAATGCTGCCATAGGGCTTGTCTGGCTCCGGCAGCAGGCCCTTGCGCTGGTAGAACCGGATGGTCTCCACATTGACCCCGGCCGCCTTGGCAAAAACGCCAATGGTCAGATTCTCAAAATTAATTTGCATATCGCTTGACTCCGTACATAACTACGGAAGTAAGCTTAAGCTATCCAAACCAAATTTGAAAGGACAAGCGTATGTCTGAACCACAAAAGTCTGAACCACAAAACGGGCGCGGCGCGCTCTTCGCCGGTGGGCTGGCCGCCATTCTTGCGTCGGCCTGCTGCCTGGGGCCGCTGGTTTTGATCGCCTTGGGGTTCAGCGGGGCATGGATCGGCAACCTGACGGTGCTGGAACCCTATCGCCCGATCTTCATCGGCGCAGCGCTGGTCGCGCTGTTTTTCGCCTGGCGGCGCATCTACCGCCCGGCGCAAGCCTGCAAACCGGGTGAGGTCTGCGCGATTCCCCAAGTGCGAGCTACTTACAAGCTCATTTTCTGGATCGTGGCCGCGCTGGTCCTGGTCTCGCTCGGATTTCCCTACGTCATGCCATTTTTCTATTAATCACAGGAGTTCATCATGAAAAAACTGTTTGCCGCCCTCGCCCTCGCTGCCGTTGTTGCCCCCGTGTGGGCCGCCACCCAGACCGTCACGCTGTCCGTGCCTGGCATGACCTGCGCCTCTTGCCCGATCACTGTCAAGCACGCGCTTTCCAAGGTTGAGGGCGTGAGCAAGACCGACGTAAGTTTCGACAAGCGCCAGGCCGTCGTCACCTTCGACGATGCCAAGACCAACGTCCAGAAGTTGACCAAGGCGACCGAGGACGCGGGCTATCCGTCCAGCCTCAAACGCTGATCCGTTAACCGAACTCGGGAGCGACACATGGGACTCATCACGCGCATCGCTGGCAAAACCGGCGCGCTCGGCAGCGTCGTTTCCGCGATGGGCTGCGCCGCCTGTTTTCCTGCCATCGCCAGCTTTGGCGCGGCCATCGGACTGGGCTTCTTGAGCCAGTACGAGGGGCTATTCATTGGCATCCTGCTGCCGATGTTCGCCGGCATCGCGTTACTCGCCAATGCTATCGCTTGGCTCAATCATCGACAGTGGCGACGCACGGCGCTCGGCACGATAGGCCCGATCTTGGTGCTGGCAGCGGTGTTTTTAATGCGGGCTTACGGCTGGCAGAGCGGTGGACTGCTCTATGTCGGCCTGGCCTTGATGGTTGGGGTGTCGGTCTGGGATTTCATCTCGCCAGCACATCGCCGCTGCGGGCCGGACAGCTGTGAATTGCCAGAACAACGTGGCTGACGGCAACAGCCGTAGCCACCACAGAAAAGGAAAAATACATGACCACCCTGAAAATCACCGGGATGACCTGCGACTCGTGCGCGGCTCACGTCAAGGAAGCCTTGGAGAAAGTGCCCGGCGTGCAATCGGCGCTGGTGTCCTATCCGAAGGGCACAGCGCAACTCGCCATTGAGGCGGGCACGTCATCGGATGCGCTGACTACCGCCGTGGCCGGACTGGGCTACGAGGCAACGCTTGCCGATGCGCCACCGACGGACAACCGCGCCGGCCTGCTCGACAAGATGCGCGGCTGGATAGGGGCCGCTGATAAGCCCAGTGGCAACGAACGCCCGTTGCAGGTCGTCGTCATTGGTAGCGGTGGAGCCGCGATGGCGGCAGCACTGAAGGCCGTCGAGCAAGGCGCGCAGGTCACGCTGATTGAGCGCGGCACCATCGGCGGCACCTGCGTCAACGTCGGTTGTGTGCCGTCCAAGATCATGATCCGCGCCGCCCACATCGCCCATCTGCGCCGGGAAAGCCCATTCGACGGCGGCATGCCACCCACACCGCCGACGATCTTGCGCGAGCGGCTGCTGGCCCAGCAGCAGGCCCGTGTCGAAGAACTCCGTCATGCCAAGTACGAAGGCATCCTGGACGGCAATTCAGCCATCACCGTTCTGCACGGTGAAGCGCGTTTCAAGGACGACCAGAGCCTTATCGTTAGTTTGAACGAGGGTGGCGAGCGCGTCGTGATGTTCGACCGCTGCCTGGTCGCCACGGGTGCCAGCCCGGCGGTCCCGCCGATTCCGGGCTTGAAAGAGTCACCCTACTGGACTTCCACCGAGGCCCTGGCGAGCGACACCATTCCCGAACGCCTTGCCGTAATCGGCTCGTCGGTGGTGGCGCTGGAGCTGGCGCAAGCCTTTGCCCGGCTGGGCAGCAAGGTCACGGCCCTGGCGCGCAATACCTTGTTCTTCCGTGAAGACCCGGCCATCGGCGAGGCGGTGACAGCCGCTTTCCGTGCCGAGGGCATCGAGGTGCTGGAGCACACGCAAGCCAGCCAGGTCGCCCATATGGACGGTGAATTCGTGCTGACCACCACGCACGGTGAATTGCGCGCCGACAAGCTGCTGGTCGCCACCGGCCGGACACCGAACACGCGCAGCCTGGCATTGGAAGCGGCGGGGGTAGCCGTCAATGCGCAGGGGGCCATCGTCATCGACAAGGGCATGCGCACCAGTAGCCCGAACATCTACGCGGCCGGCGACTGCACCGACCAGCCGCAGTTCGTCTATGTGGCGGCAGCGGCCGGCACTCGTGCGGCGATCAACATGACTGGCGGCGATGCGGCCCTGGACCTGACCGCAATGCCGGCCGTGGTGTTCACCGACCCGCAGGTCGCCACCGTGGGCTACAGCGAGGCGGAAGCACATCACGACGGGATCGAGACCGACAGTCGCCTGCTAACACTGGATAACGTGCCGCGTGCGCTTGCCAACTTCGACACACGCGGCTTCATCAAGCTGGTCATCGAGGAAGGTAGCGGACGGCTCATCGGCGTGCAAGCGGTGGCCCCGGAAGCGGGTGAACTGATCCAGACGGCGGTGCTCGCCATTCGCAACCGTATGACCGTGCAGGAACTGGCCGACCAATTGTTCCCCTACCTGACCATGGTCGAAGGGCTGAAGCTCGCGGCGCAGACCTTCAGCAAGGACGTGAAGCAGCTTTCGTGCTGCGCCGGATGAGGAAAAGGAGGTGTTCAATGAGCGCCTACACAGTGTCCCGGCTGGCCCTTGATGCCGGGGTGAGCGTGCATATCGTGCGCGACTACCTGCTGCGCGGATTGCTACGGCCGGTCGCGTACACTACGGGCGGCTACGGCTTGTTCGATGACACCGCGTTGCAACGGCTGCGCTTTGTACGGGCTGCCTTCGAAGCGGGTATCGGCCTGGACGCACTGGCGCGGCTGTGCCGGGCGCTGGATGCTGCGGACGGTGACGGTGCGTCTGCGCAGCTTGCCGTGTTGCGGCAACTCGTCGAGCGTCGGCGCGAGGCCCTGGCCAGCCTCGAAATGCAACTGGCCGCCATGCCAACCGAACCGGCACAGCACGCGGAGAGTCTGCCATGAACAGCCCAGAGCACTTGCCGTCTGAGACGCACAAACCGATCACCGGCTACTTGTGGGGCGCGCTGGCCGTGCTCACCTGTCCCTGCCATTTGCCGATTCTCGCCATTGTGCTAGCCGGCACGACGGCCGGCGCGTTCATCGGGGAGCACTGGGGTATTGCAGCCCTCACGCTGACCGGCTTGTTTGTCCTGTCTGTGACGCGGCTGCTGCGGGCCTTCAAGGGAAGATCATGACCGCTTCCCAGCCAGCCGAGAGTGGGCAGCTTTGAGCTTCGCTACCAATCTGGAGGAGTACCACCATGAACGCAAACGCCCCGAACACTGCCAGTTGCACCACCTGCTGCGTATGCTGCAAAGAAATTCCGCTCGATGCCGCCTTCACCCCGGAAGGCGCGGAATACGTCGAACATTTCTGCGGGCTGGATTGCTATGAACGCTTCCAGGCACGCGCCAAGGCCGCGACAGAATCTGACATTGCGCCTGTCCCTGGCGGTTCGCAGCCGTCAGATTGAGGCATACCCTAACTTGATGTCAGATGCCATGTGTCATTTTCAGAAGACGACTGCACCAATTGACGGGGCGTAACGCCAGATGTGCAGGCGACTCCTGACAACGCAATATCAGAAGTCATCTGCACCAATCTCGACTATGCTCAATACTCGTGTGCACCAAAGCGAGGTGTGAGCATGGCGTCAGACACATCATTGATTGCCGAGCAAGGCGTGGCCACCCTGCCCGATGCGGCTTGGGCGCAGGCCCGGCAACGGGCGGAAATCATCGGGCCGCTGGCAGCGCTTGATGTGGTCGGGCATGAAGCCGCCGATGCCGCTGCTCACGCGCTTGGCCTGTCCAGGCGGCAGGTGTATGTCCTAATCCGCCGTGCCCGGCAAGGTGCTGGGCTTGTGACGGACCTGGCTCGCAGCCGATCCGGCGGCGGAAAAGGCAAGGGACGCTTGCCGGAATCAGTTGAGCGCATCATCCGCGAGTTGCTGCAAAAGCGCTTCCTGACCAAGCAGAAGCGTAGCCTGGCAGCGTTCCACCGCGAGGTCGCGCAGGCTTGCAAAGCGCAAAAGCTGCGGGCGCCGGCGCGCAACACCGTGGCTCTGCGGATCGCCGGCCTCGATCCGCTCAAGGCCACTCGCCGCCGGGAAGGTCAGGATGCGTCCCGCAGCCTGCAAGGTGTCGGTGGTGAGCCTCCCGCCGTGACCGCGCCACTGGAACAAGTGCAGATTGATCACACGGTCATCGACCTGATCGTGGTGGACGAGCGCGACCGGCAACCGATTGGCCGTCCGTATCTGACCATCGCCATCGACGTGTTTACCCGCTGCGTGCTCGGCATGGTCGTCACGCTGGAAGCGCCGTCATCTGTTTCGGTCGGCCTGTGCCTTGTGCATGTCGCCTGCGACAAGCGTCCCTGGCTGGAGGGTCTGAACATAGAAATGGAGTGGCCGATGAGCGGCAAGCCCAGGCTGCTCTACCTGGACAACGCGGCCGAGTTCAAGAGCGAAGCGCTACGCCGAGGCTGCGAGCAGCATGGCATCCGGCTTGACTATCGCCCGCTCGGGCAGCCGCACTACGGCGGCATCGTGGAACGGATCATCGGCACGGCGATGCAGATGATCCACGACGAATTGCCAGGGACGACCTTCTCCAACCCTGACCAGCGCGGCGACTACGATTCCGAAAACAAGGCCGCCCTGACGCTGCGTGAGCTGGAGCGCTGGCTCACATTGGCGGTCGGCACCTACCACGGCTCCGTGCACAACGGCCTGCTCCAGCCGCCGGCAGCGCGCTGGGCCGAAGCTATCGCGCGGACCGGCGTGCCAACCGTCATCACTCGCACCACGGCTTTTCTGGTCGATTTTCTGCCCATCATCCGCCGCACGCTGACCCGCACCGGCTTCGTCATCGACCACATCCATTACTACGCCGATGCGCTCAAGCCGTGGATAGCTCGGCGCGACCGCTTGCCTGCGTTCCTGATCCGGCGCGACCCGCGCGACATCAGCCGCATTTGGGTGCTGGAGCCGGAGGGGCAGCACTATCTGGAAATTCCATACCGCACCTTGTCGCACCCGGCTGTCACCCTCTGGGAACAACGACAGGCGCTGGCGAAATTGCGGCAGCAAGGGCGCGAACAGGTGGATGAGTCGGCGCTGTTTCGCATGATCGGCCAGATGCGCGAAATCGTGTCCACCGCGCAGAAAGCTACGCGCAAGGCGCGGCGCGACGCGGATCGACGCCAGCATCTCAAGGCAACGGCAGTTCTTTTCAAAACCACGCCACCACCGGACGCGGACATGGCTGACCCGCAGGCAGACAACCAGCCACCTGCCAAACCGTTCGACCAGATTGAGGAGTGGTAGCCGTGGAAGAATATCCCATCATCGACTTGTCCCACCTGATGCCGGTGGCCCAGGGCTTGGCCCGTCTTCCGGCGGACGAACGCATCCATCGCCTTCGCGCTGACCGCTGGATCGGCTATCCGCGAGCAGTCGAGGCGCTGAATCGGCTGGAAGCCCTGTATGCGTGGCCGAACAAACAACGCATGCCCAACCTGCTGTTGGTCGGTCCAACCAACAACGGCAAGTCGATGATCGTCGAGAAATTCCGCCGCACCCACCCGGCCAGCTCCGACGCCGACCAGGAGCACATTCCGGTACTGGTCGTGCAGATGCCATCCGAACCGTCGGTAATCCGCTTCTACGTCGCGCTACTTGCCGCGATGGGCGCGCCATTGCGCCCGCGCCCACGGCTGCCGGAAATGGAGCAATTGGCGCTGGCACTGCTACGCAAGGTCGGCGTGCGCATGCTGGTGATCGACGAATTGCACAACGTCCTGGCCGGCAACAGCGTCAACCGCCGGGAATTCCTCAACCTGCTGCGTTTCCTCGGCAACGAGCTGCGCATCCCGCTGGTCGGGGTCGGCACACGCGATGCCTACTTGGCGATCCGCTCGGACGACCAGTTGGAAAACCGCTTCGAGCCGATGATGCTGCCGGTGTGGGAGGCCAACGACGATTGCTGCTCACTGCTGGCCAGCTTCGCGGCTTCGCTCCCGCTGCGGCGACCCTCGTCGATTGCCACGCTGGATATGGCCCGCTACCTGCTCACGCGCAGCGAGGGCACCATCGGCGAGCTGGCGCACCTGTTGATGGCGGCGGCCGTCGCTGCCGTGGAGAGCGGTGAGGAAGCGATCAACCATCGCACGCTCAGCATGGCCGATTACACCGGTCCCAGCGAGCGGCGGCGGCAATTCGAGCGGGAACTGATGTGAAGCCAGCGCCACACTGGCCACTGCATCCGGCTCCCAGGGAAGGCGAAGCCTTGTCTTCGTGGCTCAACCGCGTGGCCCTTTGCTATCACATGGAGGTGTCCGAGCTGCTGGAGCACGATCTTGGTCACGGCCAGGTTGATGACCTGGACACCGCGCCACCACTGGCGCTGCTGGCGATGCTCTCCCAGCGGAGCGGCATCGAGCCGGACCGGCTGCGTTGCATGAGTTTCGCCGGCTGGGTGCCTTGGCTACTGGACAGCCTTGATGATCAGATTCCAGATGCATTGGAAACCTATGCGTTCCAGCTCTCGGTGCTGCTGCCGAAACTCCGCCGTAGGACGCGATCCATCACGAGCTGGCGTGCCTGGCTGCCCAGCCAGCCGATACATCGCGCCTGCCCGCTCTGTCTGAACGATCCGGAGAACCAAGCCGTACTGCTCGCGTGGAAGCTGCCCCTGATGCTGAGCTGCCCACTGCATGGCTGCTGGCTGGAATCCTATTGGGGCGTGCCAGGGCGGTTTCTCGGCTGGGAGAACGCCGACGCCGAACCGCGCACTGCCAGCGACGCGATTGCGGCGATGGACCAGCGTACCTGGCAGGCACTGACGACCGGCCACGTGGAGTTGCCGCGCCGACGCATCCACGCCGGATTGTGGTTTAGGCTGCTACGCACGCTGCTCGATGAGCTGAACACCCCGCTTTCGACGTGCGGCACCTACGCGGGGTATCTCCGCCAAATCTGGGAATGCTGCGGGCATCCGCTGCGTGCTGGGCAAAGTCTGTGGCGACCGTATGAAACCCTGAACCCGGCAGTACGGTTGCAGATGCTGGAGGCGGCGGCAACGGCAATCAGCTTGATTGAGGTGAGGGATATAAGCCCGCCAGGCGAGCACGCAAAGCTATTCTGGTCCGAGCCCCAAACCGGGTTCACCAGTGGCCTGCCGGCGAAAGCGCCGAAGCCCGAACCCGTCGATCACTGGCAGCGTGCAATCCAGGCCATTGATGAGGCCATCATTGAAGCACGACACAACCCCGAGACGGCACGCTCGCTGTTCGCGTTGGCTTCCTATGGTCGGCGCGACCCCGCTTCCTTGGAACAGTTGCGCGCCACCTTCGCGAAGGAAGGCATCCCCCCGGAATTTCTGTCACATTATGAGCCTAGCCTACCCTTTGCATGCCTTAGACAGAATGACGGGTTAAGTGACAAATTTTGACGTGCAGAGCTTCCCGATGCAAACTGTCACATAATCGAACGTATATGTGACAGGTACAAGATGCTGATTGGCTACATGCGAGTATCGAAGGCGGATGGCTCCCAGGCGACGGACTTGCAGCGCGATGCGCTGGTCGCGGCCGGTGTTGATCCGGCGCATCTCTATGAAGACCAAGCGTCCGGAAAACGCGAGGATCGTCCCGGTCTGGCGAGCTGTCTGAAGGCACTACGGCCAGGCGACACGTTGGTCGTTTGGAAACTGGATCGGCTCGGGCGCGACCTGCGCCATCTGATCAATACCGTCCATGACCTGACCGGACGCGGCATCGGCCTCAAGGTGCTGACCGGGCACGGCGCGGCCATTGACACCACGACCGCCGCCGGCAAGCTGGTCTTCGGTATCTTCGCCGCGCTGGCCGAGTTCGAGCGCGAGTTGATCGCCGAGCGCACCGTGGCGGGCCTGGCCTCAGCACGGGCACGCGGCCGGAAAGGCGGCCGGCCGTTCAAGATGACCGCCGCCAAGCTGCGGCTGGCGATGGCGGCAATGGGGCAGTCAGAGACCAAGGTCGGCGACCTGTGCCAGGAACTTGGCATCACGCGGCAGACCCTGTATCGGCATATTTCACCCAAGGGCGAGCTACGTCCAGATGGCGAGAAGCTACTCAGCCGAATTTGATGCCGACATGAGGCGACGTAGCGAAAGCGTGGTTTGTCTCAATTTGACGGCGGCGAACCGCAAGCGTTCGGTTCGCCGCTCGTTTCGGTCGCAGTGCTGGCCCGCGCCTGGAAACGTTGATAACACTCCAGCCCGCAGAAGTGCTCGACGTACTCCGCGCCTTCCGGTGTGAAGGCGGCATCGAGCGGAATTTCCTTGCAGCACACGCAGCAACTGGTGGCGGTCGGATCATTTGCATTCATGGTGGCACCCCTCCATTGACTGACGAAGACGGCGAATGCCGCCGCCGGCATCGGCTTTGCGAACAGAAAGCCTTGCCCGCGCTCGAACGCTTGGGCCCTCCGCCGTAGTCCATCCATCCGGCCGGGAAGCGCTCATGATCTTTCCCTGAATGCCCGCAACGCCCGCGCCAGTGACAGAAGAAACAGGCCGGTCAAACCGAGCGCCGTGATGACCCAATACTCGACAAGGAATGCACCGGCGGTTGTGCCGGCCAGCACGGCAGCGAGGATGGACAGGTGGCAGGGGCAAGTCAGCACGGCCAGCGTGCCCCACAGGTAGCCGGTGAACGGTTTGTGCGTCTCGGCCGGCATGCGCTCGGGGCTGTTCATGGCAAACTCTCCGCATGCTGTGCCGGCGCGGTCGGCATGGCGGCCAACTGCACTTCCAGATTGGCCAACGCTTCGCGCCGGCGTTCGACGAACTGACGCAGCACAGCAAGCTGCGCGGCAGTTTCATCGCAGTTCGCCGCATCCAGCGCCCGGCACAGCCGCGCCAATGCGCCGAGGCCGATGCCCGCCTCGAAGGCGGCCCGCACGAAGCACAGTCGCTGCAAGGCGGCGTCATCGAACAGGCCGTAGCCACCCGTGGTGCAGGCGACTGGCCGCAGCAATCCGCGCAGCAGGTAGTCGCGCACGATATGCACGCTCACCCCGGCATCAAGGGCCAGCCGGGACACCGTGTAGGCGTTCATCGAACACCTCCTTTTGGTCGGTTCACGGCAATGCATATACCGTTTCGCCGAGTTCAATCCGCGCGCTGCGAATCCGATGCCGGTGCCGTAGAACATTGGGTCGATATCCGATCACGGTGTCCTAGATGACATGGTCTGCAACAGATGTCGATTAAACTCCTGGCCCAAGCCGAAAGCCTCGTGGACACTGACGATCGCCAATCCTTCCAATCCTTGATGCTTGGAGGCCCAGTCTTCCGCCGTCGGGACAGATGCAAAGAAATGTACATGGCAACAGAAGGACTGACGAACGTCGGCTGCTTCCTGCGGCAATACCAAGGACACCGCCATGCCGGCAGGTTCGACAGCCTGTATCTCGCTGGGTGAAACCGTGAGTGAAACGGGTGCTCCGGTTGCAGCGCAATGCGATGAGACGCGAGCTGTACGGCCGATCAGCGCCGGAAATATCAAGGTGTCCAGCGCGCACCAGGCATACAGACGGCGGTCGTCAATTTCAAAGACATACGAAGTCTCGCGCAAGGTGAGGCCGTAGCCGATGATGTTCCCATCTTTGTCATATTCGGTACTGGTGGCCTGTTCGAGTACGGCGGCCACTCGCTCAGCGGGCCAGTCGAGAATCCCGGCAAGTGTCGTTCGTGAAACCGGACGCCCCTTGGCGAGTTCCCGCAGTAGCGGGACCAAGAGATCCGCAGTACCATTGGTACGATTGACCGAAGTGAGACGTTCTAAAATATATGGGGCGAGCTTCATGGTTCCATCTCCTTTCATCCTGCGCAGCAGGACAATTGTTTGACATCCTTGGTGAAGGTCTGCGCCGCGAGCTTCAGCCCCTCGACCATCGTCAGGTAGGGGAACAACTGGTCAGCCAGTTCCTGTACGGTCATGCGGTTACGGATCGCGAGCACCGCCGTCTGGATCAGCTCGCCCGCTTCCGGGGCCACTGCCTGTACCCCAATGAGTCGTCCGCTACCTTCCTCGGCTTGTCCTTTCGAATTTGAATTGGATAGCGTAACCTTACTTCCGTACTCATGTACGGAGTCAAGCGGTATGGAAAATAATTTGGAGAACCTGACCATTGGCGTTTTTGCCAAGGCAGCCGGCGTCAACGTGGAGACCATCCGGTTCTATCAGCGCAAGGGCTTGTTGCCCGAGCCGGACAAGCCCTATGGCAGCATTCGCCGCTATGGCGCGGCGGACGTGACACGGGTGCGATTCGTGAAATCGGCCCAGCGGTTGGGCTTCAGCCTGGATGAAATCGCCGAGTTGCTGCGGCTCGACGATGGCACCCACTGCGAGGAGGCCAGCAGCCTGGCCGAGCACAAGCTCCAAGACGTGCGCGAGAAGATGGCCGATTTGGCGCGCATGGAGGCTGTGCTGTCTGACCTGGTGTGCGCCTGCCATTCGCGGCAGGGGAATGTTTCGTGTCCGCTGATTGCGTCGTTGCAAGGTGGAACGAGCTTGGCAGGGGCTTCCACAGCTTAGCGTGCTTTATTTAATGAGATGGTCACTCCCTCCTTCCCAGTACTATGCTGAGGACAGGCTTTCATTCGGAGAACCATCATGGAAAACATTGCGCTTATTGGTATCGATCTGGGTAAGAACTCTTTCCATATTCATTGTCAGGATCATCGTGGGAAGGCCGTTTACCGTAAAAAATTCACCCGACCAAAGCTAATCGAATTTCTGGCGACATGCCCGGCAACAACCATCGCGATGGAAGCCTGTGGCGGTTCTCACTTTATGGCACGCAAGCTGGCAGAGTTAGGGCATTTTCCAAAGCTGATATCACCGCAATTTGTCCGCCCATTCGTTAAAAGCAACAAAAATGACTTCGTTGATGCTGAAGCTATCTGTGAAGCAGCATCACGTCCATCTATGCGTTTCGTGCAGCCCAGAACCGAATCTCAGCAGGCAATGCGAGCTCTGCATCGTGTCCGTGAATCCCTGGTTCAGGATAAGGTGAAAACAACTAATCAGATGCATGCTTTTCTGCTGGAATTTGGTATCAGCGTTCCGCGAGGTGCTGCCGTTATTAGTCGACTGAGTACCCTTCTTGAGGACAGTAGTTTGCCTCTTTATCTCAGCCAGTTACTGCTGAAATTACAACAGCATTATCACTATCTTGTTGAGCAGATTAAAGATCTGGAATCTCAGTTGAAACGAAAGTTGGACGAAGATGAGGTTGGACAGCGCTTGCTGAGTATTCCCTGCGTTGGAACGCTGACTGCCAGTACTATTTCAACTGAGATTGGCGACGGGAAGCAGTACGCCAGCAGCCGTGACTTTGCGGCGGCAACAGGGCTGGTACCCCGACAGTACAGCACGGGAGGTCGGACGACATTGTTAGGGATTAGCAAGCGGGGCAACAAAAAGATCCGAACTTTGTTGGTTCAGTGTGCCAGGGTATTCATACAAAAACTGGAACACCAGTCTGGCAAGTTGGCCGACTGGGTCAGGGAGTTGTTGTGTCGGAAAAGCAACTTTGTCGTCACCTGTGCTCTGGCAAACAAGCTGGCCAGAATAGCCTGGGCACTGACGGCGCGACAGCAAACTTACGAAGCATAAAGGCAGAAATACACCAGTTTAAACAATCATTCATCTGGTTTTGCGAATACTGATATTGATGATACTAACGGCCCACCGGCCTGTTGAGGAACCTGTAAAACGGAAAGGCTCATTGAAGCCGTATATTTTCTGGAGGTTCATCAGGCGCGGAACTCATCGAGGCGCGGGAATAAAATCCCATTCAGACGCCGGATAGATTCAAGCAAGCCAACTTGTCGTCAAAATCGGTGTTGCAAAAACGGGAGTGACCATAGATTCCGTTTTCTGAGACGACCCCATATACCCCAGGTACAAACGTCTGGACTCGTTTGAAAACTCTCCAAAACTATAATAATGGTGCAATATGTTTTCGTTATAATACTCTAACCTTAATTGAATTGCTTTCTAACAGTTCCCATTCTTCTTTATTAAGTACATTTTTAATTATTATTCCATTGGCAAGCGTTAGCTCATATTCCCTGTCACCATAAATAAGGTTTTTATTTTCGACTCGTCGAAAGCTGGTAATGGCAACCTTTCTGTATCCACCTAACGAATAATTATCTTTGATTCCTGCAAACATATAGACTCCCGTATATTTAACGTTTTAAAGACAACTGAACCTTCTCGGCCCTTCCTGCGCCCCCTACTAAGGATACTATCGTAGTAGTCAATTTCATCATCTTCGCCCTGTACTGACCAGTCACAACTGGTGCATTTGTGGCCAAACCGTGACTCCTCCGTTGTGTCCGTTACGATATGATGCGGTCCATATCCTCCTCCCTGTACGATATTAAGGAATAAAGGCTCTACAGTATTATGCTGCTGTAGAGCTCATTCAACCATGCTCAAACTGAGTATATTAAAGGATTCCTAACCTTTTTGTTTCATCGATCCATGGTCTGAATTCTTCCAGTAAATTATCATATAACTTTTCATCGCTAATAGAACCGAAATCATCCATGGCAAAAAAGTGGGTGTTATCAACCCGGCGGTCAGTAAAGTCATCCAGATTCTTGAGGATACCGTAGCTTGAACCACCCAGGCCGACAAACTTCCAGAAGATGGGGTAGTTGGCAGAACGCCGGATTGCATCTTTAATCGCCCGCGTTTTGCTGATACCGCCATCGGTAATAAATACAACATATACCGGGATTTTTGAGTCCTTAAAGTAATCGACTATTTCTTCCATCACCGGAGGCTCGTTGTTTGTCCCCCCTAGGCCCGGCAGGTTCTCCCAAGATGAACGCTTACCAGCCCCTCGAATGGACTGAATATACGTGTCCAGATTGTCCAGAGTGACGTTTGGATACTTCTTATGCTTCTCTCCAAATCCCCAGACATCCATTTCACCGTCGTCGTCGAACTGGGCGGCAAGAACGGCGATGCGGTCCAGTACAGATTGAACGTTACCCTTACTGAACTGACCACTCATTGAGCCGGATGCGTCAAGTACAAATGCAACCGCTGCCTCAAGGGTGTCCAGTTTATTTTTAGTGAGACTGACCGAGGCTTTTTTAGCGAGGCTTACAAGGCGCGGAGATCTAGTTTCCAGTTTCTTTTCCAAACTGATACGAGCAGGCTTTGCTGGCTGCTGAACTGGCTGTGCGACATCAACGCCATAGCTAGTGGCCAGAGGCTCAAGTCCGCCGTTGAAACCCTGCCCGAGCGCACGAAGCTTCCAAGCGCCATTGTGTCGATATACTTCACCCAGGATGATTGCTTTCTCACTGCGGCTCTGAGTCTCAGCCTGAAAATCAGCAATACCAGGAGCCTGAATGCTCAATAAACTGAGTCCACTGATGGTATCTTCACCATCAATGACAACGGTGATCGCTATTTTACTGACGTTTGCCGGAACACGATCCAGTGTTATCTCAATGCTGGACTGCTGCGAACCGGTAAAGAGCTTAACTGCCCCCTCAGGAGAAGACAAATTATTATAAAAGATAAAGTCAGAATCGCAACTGACCTTTCCCTGAGCATTAAGCAAGAACAGGCAGGTATCGGGTTCGCCTTTAAAACCGGATTTGGCAGGGTACTGAAGATTCAGCCTGATCGCAGATTGCTGAAGAGGTATGTTTTGTCCGGATTGTAGATTCATATTAACTCTCCTGATTTTTGATTTTTTTTAAAGCGCAGCGTTTATATATGTTCCCCAGGCTTAGTTCAGGACGCTGGATATTCGGTGAGGCGTAAATATGGTGTGACAAAATAATTCATCACGTTGAAGTTTCTATACCTGTTGAATTGGAATTTTCTTTGACTGGGTATCTTATGTTCCAGATCCCGTTCCTTCATAAGTCGCAAAGGTAACATATATCCGAGGAGCATGCTGTTGATATAAGGCTCGGAATACTGGCTTTAACCAGCAACGATAGATAATCCGGGTCCTGCTTAAAAGGCTCATGCCAGAATTAACATTCCTCTGCTTTCTGAAAACGCCCGCCCCCCTTTCTCAGATTCCCCCGCTGATAGCGGATCGTTACCAAAAAAAACCCCGGCATTGCCGGGGTCAGACTCAGCGTCTTTTAGACATTGACGCCGTGCTGGGAAGCAAGCGCTGACAAGCCACCGGCAAAACCCTGGCCGACAGCTTTAAACTTCCACTCAGCACCATGGCGATACAGTTCACCGAAGACCATTGCGGTTTCGGTTGAGGCGTCTTCAGACAGATCAAAACGGGCAATTTCCGTGCCGTTGTCGTTGTTGTAAACGCGCATGAAGCTGTTGTTCACCATGCCGAAGTTTTGTTTACGCGCTTCTGCATCATAAATGGTAACGGCAAACACCAGTTTTTTGATGTCTGCTGAGACTTTGGTCAGATCGATTTTGACCTGCTCATCGTCGCCGTCGCCTTCACCGGTACGGTTGTCGCCCTGATGTTCTACTGCGCCATCAGGGCTGGTTTTATTATTGAAGAAAATGAAATGGGAATCTGACAGCACTTTACCGTCTTCACCTACTGCGAATACGGAAGCGTCCAGGTCAAAACCCTGACCATCGGTTACACGGGCATCCCAGCCCAAGCCAACCATAGCGACATTCATGGTCGGTGCTTCTTTGGTCAGAGATACGTTGCCGCCTTTTACGAGAGAAACTGCCATTTTTAGCTCCTGCAAACAGTTGAGTGAGGCTGAATTAACAGCCTTGGATATGAAAAGTTACTTTTCGATCAGGACGCGTTAATGCCGTACTGAGCACATACAGATGCCAGACCACCAGCATAACCCTGGCCTACTGCGCGGAATTTCCACTCACCATTGTGGCGATACAGCTCGCCGAAAAGCATGGCAGTCTCAGTGGACGCATCTTCGGTCAGATCGTAGCGAGCGACTTCAGTCTGGTTATCGTCATTGACCAGGCGAATAAACGCACCGGATACCTGACCAAAGCTCTGGCGACGAGCCTGAGCATCGTGGATAGTCACAACGAAGATGATCTTGTCAACTTCAGACGGGACGGCGTCCAGTTTAATTTTCAGCGATTCATCATCACCATCGCCCTCACCGGTGCGGTTATCGCCGGTGTGCGTTACGGAACCGTCGGATGACGTCAGGTTGTTATAGAAGATGAAATCTGAATCGCCGCGCACTTTGCCGTTTGCGGCCAGCAGGAATGCTGAAGCATCCAGGTCAAAGTCCTGACCGTCTGTTGAACGCGCATCCCAGCCAAGGCCTACCAGGACGTTTTTCATTGACGGAGCTGCTTTGCTCAGGGAGACGTTCCCGCCTTTGGAAAGAGAAACACTCATAAAATAACCTCTTCGATTAGTAATTGTTCAGGTCAACACTTCAGGGGATTAGCTCCCCTTTTCCTCAGATTCAGGTTTGCCCGGGAACATTACGCTTGCGAGAATGCCCAGCGCCAGAACACCCAGTACAACATACAGGCTGGTTGTCGCCGCGATGCTGTAACCATGATGCCAGATGTGATCGGTCGCATTCAGGCCGAGTTTTGCTGCAATGAAGAACAGCAACACGATAACGGCCTTCTCCAGATGAACCAGGTACTGTTTCAGTGCCTCAAGGACAAAGTACAGAGTACGCAGGCCCAGGATAGCAAACATCATGGCACTATAGACGATAAGCGGTTCACGACTGACAGCAATGATGGCCGGTACCGAGTCAAACGCAAACATAACATCCGAGAGTTCAACCACGGCCACACAAAGGAACAGAGGGGTCGCATACAGCGCCGCCTTTTTACCACGACCAATGGTAACATCGCTGTTTTCTGGTTTCGCCAGTTCGGCATCCACTTCCTTCTGGTTAAGCAGGAAGGCATGGCCTCTGAGCTTCGGCCAGATAGGGAAGAAGCGTTTAACCATGCGGTAAGCCAGATGCTGGGAGTAATCCTCAATTTCATCATCGTCATCACCGCTTTTAAGCATCATGACCGCCGTCCAGGCAACGATGATAGCGAAAACGACTTCAACGTAAGGCCCCAGACTCAGCAGGCTCGTACCGATGGCGACAAAGATGCCCCTGAAAACAATGGCACCAATGATCCCCCAGTAGAGAACGCGGTGGCGATAACGATCCGGAACGGCGAACCAGGAGAAGATGGCCATCATGACAAACAGGTTGTCGACCGACAGCACTTTCTCCAGTGCATAACCCGTGACAAACAGACTGGCAACCTCAGCACCGTGGTGGATATAGAGGAAACCGGCAAATGCCATCGCAACCACAACCCAGAATACGGACCAGAGCGCCGCACTCTTCAGGGAAATGGGCTTGTCATCACGGTGCATAAACAGGTCAATAAAGATGGCGCCGACTGAAAGCGCAATAAAAACAATGACCGTTTCAGTCGGGAAGCCGATGTGTGTTGAAACCATATTTTACCCTTAGGGATGTGGATCAGAGGCCAAATTCAGCCGGGTCGAAGCCCAACGCGATAGCGATCTCGCGGGAGGCCAGTTTCTCGTCCTGATCGAAGTTACCGTCACTTTTCGCAACGGCAATACCAACACGTAAGGCCAGCTGAGCGGCCTCAGGCTGATCTTTCAGCGCCAGGATGTATTTCATGGTTTCGCCCTTGCCGATTTCAACATCGAAATCGAAGCTTGAAACCAGTTTATTGAAGAATTCGATCACCTCATTGGTATCGAAGACCTTCAGCTCTTCTGAAGCGCGCAGAAAGCCCATCATTTTCTGCTTTTCTTCCGAACTCACGCCGTCACTCGATACGGCAATACGGGCACATACAGCAACGGTGCCCTGCATGAATTTTTTGTTTTTGAAACGGCCAACCTGGCGGGTCAGTTCGTCACGGCCTGAGTTAATGGCACCTTTAACTTTGTCGAGAAAGCTCATACCTGTTTCCTTTGTTGCTGTGTTATTTAGAACCGGCGCTCCAGCGAAATCCCCAGCCAAATGCCCGGTCCATTTCGTCCTGGCCTTTGAAGTACTGGTTGATACGCTCGACTTTAATCGCGCCGTTTTCATTTACGAGTCTGGCAATGGCGCACAATGTGCGACGGTTTTCACCTTCGGTAAGGCGGGTCTCAATGGGAGGCTGATCCGGCACATGAATGGTGACCACACCATCAGTCTTGTCCCAGCTGGGAACACCTTCATAAATAAAGGCGTAAATCAGCACTTCACGGATATGCTTCCATTCCCGCCCATTGACATGCAGCCACTCGCCGTCTGATACATCACCCGTCCGGTCATCGCCCTTGAGCTGAACATAAGGCTCATCGCGATAATCACCGAATGCATTACCCAGCGCCTGAATGACCGATTTATACCCGTCCTGAAGCTTAACAAAGGCCCCCAGATCCAGGTCAATTCCTTTGGAGCCGAACATGCCTGCGAGGCCCGATTTGCCGCTGCCCCGGTGCCAGTTAAGGTTGATCCGGATTTCACCGAAGTTATCCCGTTTGGTCAGGCTGATTGCTGGCTTCTCTTTTGTCAGAGATACCTTACTCAGGCTGATTTTTGTCTCAACTGGCGGAGGAGTTACAACCGGAGGTGACGGGGCTGCGGGAGCAGGTTCGTCGGCAATATTTACGCCGAAATGCTCTGCCAGCGGTTTAAGACCACCGTTGAACCCCTGTGCAACGAAGCGGAATTTCCAGTCATTATTACGACGGTAAAACTCACCCAGAATTAAGGCTGCTTCCTGACGGCCGCTCAGTTCGACAATGCCGCTAACCAGGCCGGTAGCCCCCTGCTCCACATCGATGGAAAGATTACGAAGGCCGGACACCGTCTGCCCACCGTCACAGGTCACGGTGAACGCAATTTTCTGGACATCAGATTTCAGCCGGTTGAGCGCGACAGTAAAAGTTGAGTACTGGCCTTCACTGACCAGGCTGACGGTACCATCATCGTTACGTGGCTGACCATAGAACACCATGTCCGCATCACCCTGCACCTTCCCGTCGGCATACAGGCGAAACGCCGAAGCATCCACCTGACCGCCCGAGGTGATCCGGACCCGCAACTCCTGGGCTGGAACGGGGGCATTGCCCCCCGGCGTCAGGTTCATTAGCGAATAACCGCTGAAACGATATCGGAGTGCATATCGTCAATTGTGCGGCCGCGACAGGCATGGCCGAGGGCGGTAAAGTCCCAGTTGCCGTTATTACGGCGCAGCGATGAAATAACGATCCCGGTATGTGAGCCCTGCTCAGTCAGCTTGTAGCGAGCCAGCTCTTTGTCGGTTTGATCGACCACGCGGCAGAATGCGTTTTCGACATCATTGAACGACTGACCACGGAAGCTGTTTACCGTAAACGCCAGGTATTCAACGTTTGCAGGCAGTCGGGAGAGGTTGACCTTAATCACTTCATCGTCACCGTCACCCTCACCGGTCAGGTTATCGCCACTGTGCACAACAGCGCCGCAAGTGGATTCCAGTTTGCGGAACCAAATGGTGTCAATTGTTTTACCGATGCTGTCCATTAATACGCAGCCAGCATCAAGATCGATTGAGTCATTGCCACCTAATAGTCCGCCAAGAAAACCTTTTTTCTTAATCGGATCCCAACCGAGGCCGAATTGAAGCTGGCTCAATGCTGAAGATTCTTTGCTGAGTGATACCGTCTGGTTCTTACTTAATGAAACCATGTTTTATTCCTTAAAATGGTAATGACCGAGACAATCAAAGGGTTGTTTATTAACTGACGAAGAAAATCATATCATGATGAAGTTCTCTGACAAGGGAAATTTTGGTAGTTTTCTACATAAGATGAAAAAAATCCTTTTAAGGATGTGGTTTTTTCAATATTTCATATAAATATCATTAGTTTATCAATAACTAAAAAATCACTGACGCACTCCATAAACACAGGAGTTATAAATCATATTATGATTGACATGTAACTTAGACACTCATAGACTCACTTCTCAATCATAAATTTGCATGACGTTCCGGATAATTAAAAAAATGATCAAAAAAATTTGGTTTATGGAAGGTTTGTCCTCCCAGCGAGATATTATTCAGGGGGTAAAATCATTTGCACAAAAAAATAATTTTGCCATTACAGTTTTTGCCTCCCACCGTAACGAAAGAAATGAAATTCTTTCCCTTGCCGATTATTCTTTGACTGAACCTGAAGATCCTCAAAAACGTCTTCAGTTTATTCAGGAAACCATTCAGACCTACGGCATCCACCATATTCATACTGGCCGTAACAGCCAGTGGTTTGAAGAACACCGTTCAGCCATTGATTCAACCGGAGCCACCCTTACTACCGGTGCAACGGGCATCGACTGGTTAACTCTGGCTGACGAAAAAGATATTTTTGCTCAGTTTATGGAGCAAAACGGGCTCCCGGTCGTACCGTCCTGGCGGGTGAATACGCTGGCAGAATTAAAGACGCACCTCGCGGCCCCGCCGTTCTCGGACAGCCCGGTATGCGTGAAGCCGGTGACGGGTATCTATGGCATGGGATTCTGGCGCTTTGATGACAGTGCTTCGCCCATGGCCGTCTTTAATCATCCCGAACATCGTCTGGTCAGTCCGCAACAGTATATTGCAGCAGCATCGGCTTCTGAGTCGTTTAAACCCCTTGTTTTGATGCCGTACCTGCCGGGCCCGGAATTTTCCGTCGATATCCTCGCGGATAAGGGCGAAATACTCGCAGCCGTGGGACGCCGTAAGGAAGGGGCTATCCAGTATCTGGTAAACGAAGGAAGCGCCTGGGAACTGGCGTGTGACTGCGCCCGGGTTATGAAGGCCGATGGGCTGGTGAATGTTCAGACGCGAAACGATGTGAATGGCAACCCGGTGCTGCTTGAAACCAACATGCGTCCGTCAGGCGGGGTGGGTTATACCCTTCACTGCGGGGTTAACCTTCCCGGGTTGTTTGCTGCTTTTAAGCTCGGTCTGATGTCTGAAGATGCGGTGATCCAGAACGCCAGAAATACCTTTTCTCCGGTTGCAGTGAGATCCATCACAGATGTCATCGTTTACCCGGAATCACTCTCTAACCATCTGAATTAAGGCGTGTTTATGTCTGATACTCTCGAAGATATGATTTATCGCCGTACCCTCTCATGCGGTACGATACAGGTAACCCGCGACCAGGGCGATGTTTCGCTCGATGACCTGTTTGATATCGCTGAAAGACGTAACCCGAAACGCGCCTTTCTGTTTGTCAGCAAAGTACTCGGCAGGCACATTCCCGTGCCACCCTCAGTCATGCGGCAGGCCTACAGACAGCTTGCCAGCCAGTTCCCCTCAACGCTGACAGGGCCCGTACTGTTTATCGGTATGGCTGAAACCGCCGTTGGGCTAGGGGCCGGTGTGTTTGATGAAGTGCGCCACCAGCATCGTGAATCTGTCTATCTGACCTCTACCCGTCACCCGGTTGATGGCACGTTGCTTTGCGAATTCAAGGAAGAACACAGCCACGCTACCGATCATCTGATCTATCTGCCAGATGATGAAGAGAAAAGACGTCGTGTTACCGATGCACGAACGCTGGTTTTGATTGATGACGAGGCAACCACCGGTAATACCTTTATTAACCTGCTTTCTTCCCTGCGTAATACCGGCAAGCTTCAACATATTGAACAGGTTATCGCCGTAACGCTTACCGACTGGAGTAGCAATGCCCTGTCCGAGCGCAGCCCCTTACCCGTCACTTCGGTTTCGCTTGTAAGCGGTCAGTGGGGATGGACCCCATTACCTGATGCACCTGTCCCGGACATGCCGAAAGTCAACGTAACTTCACGCGGAGAATGGGACATCCAGGGAAAACAGTCCTGGGGCCGACTGGGGATGCTCGCACCTGCGGCCGATCTCGGCCATGAGGTCTCCGTCCGCAAGGGGGAGCGTGTTCTGGTTCTCGGGACAGGGGAATTCGTCTGGGAGCCGTTCCTGCTTGCTGAACGGCTCGAAGCTGCCGGAGCACAGGCATTTTATGGATCGACCACCCGCTCCCCTATCGCCGTTGGTTATGCCATTGAGTCCGCCATTTCCTTTACGGATAACTACGGGCTGGGCATCCCCAATTTTGTCTATAACGTCGCCCACCAGCAGTTTGACCGCATTCTTGTGTGTACTGAGACACCCGCAGAAAGTATTGACACGCAGCTTCTTAAAGCGCTGGCTGAGGTTGCGCCCGTCGTGGAGATTGTTATCTATGAATAAACCCATTGTTCTGAGCGACCTTGACGACACGCTCTTTCAGACCCGTCGTAAAATGGTGGACGAGCTTGCCCTGGAGCCATTCCGTACCGGTGCCGTTGATCGCACCCTGAATCCACGAAGCTTTATGACGGAAGAACAGTCCATGTTGGTGGACTGGCTCCTGGAGCAGGCTGAACTCATACCTGTTACCGCCCGGGGAACTGAAGAAATCAGCCGCGTCCGGATCCCTTTCTACTCCTGGGCAATCACCACGCACGGGGCCGTCATTCTCACGCCTGAAGGCAAACCCGACGAGGAGTGGAAGGCCCATATGCTCGGCCAACTGGCTCCCTACCAGGAAAAGCTGACATCGATGCAGCGTCTGATCACTGAAATGATGGACGCAAAAGGGATCGATGCCTGGGCAAGACTGAACTTCGAATACGGTGAAACGGCGGTTTATATGGTGATGAAGCACCGCGACAGCACCCGCCTTGACGAGCTCAATGCCATTGCAGATGAGATAGAAACGGTGTTTCCGACCGAGGGCTTCTACATCCACCGCAACAGTAATAACGTGGCCTGGCTTCCCACCCCGGTTGAGAAAGGGCTGGCCGTCAGCTGGCTGCTTGAAAAACTTCGGGCTGAACGCGGCGTTTTTCCCGTAATTGGTCTGGGCGACAGCCTGAGCGATCATCGTTTTATGAAACTGTGCAGCTGGTTTGGCATACCGCGTCAGAGTCAGTTTGCAGATGCCATTTCACAGCGAATTTTTGGAGAAAATTAAAATGCAGCCACATGACACATTTACCGGCTCATACCAGCCCGGTGACGTGGAATTTCTGCTAACACCGGTTGTCATTGAGATGACACCGGTTGAGCAAAAAGAAGAGCTGATTCAGTCAGGGAAGAAACATTATTCGGACATGCTCAGCCAGGAGCCAGCGCCAACACAATGGCATCTTGATTTGTTTCACCGGGCGCTGGATCGGGGCGCAGAGAGACTTGCAAAAGAAGTCACACAGCTCGCTATTGCTCTGGCCGAACGCTTCGGTGATGAGCCCATTGTACTGGCCAGTCTTGTCAGGGCTGGCGTGCCGCTCGGCGTTATGCTGCACCAGGCCCTGCGTGACATGGGGAAAACCTCATGGCATTACGGTATCAGCATTATCCGGGATCGTGGAATTGACGGTGCAGCCCTCGACGTCATTGAAGAGCGGCATGGTACCAGCGGTATTGTCTTTGTTGACGGATGGACAGGTAAAGGCGCAATTACCGGAGAGCTTGTACGCGCACTGAAAGATCGCCCGGGCTATCCTGAGCAGCCGCGACTGGTTGTCCTGGCCGACCCCTGTGGCTGCTCCTGGCTTGCAGCCAGTGATGATGACTGGCTCATTCCTTTTGGCATCATGGGTGCGCCGGTGTCAGGCCTGATCTCCCGGTCAGTATGGTCCTCTGAAGGATTACATGGGTGCATGGTTTGCGAGCATCTCAGTGAATTCGAATGCAGCCGGATGCTTGTCGATACCGTCGCTCATTTCCGTAAGAAGTTAACACCGACATCCCTCGATCCCCTGAGCTGGAATACGGAGTCAGCCCGGATCTTATGGCAGACAAGTCGCGACGTTATCGCGTTCCTAGCCGATGAATTTAAAGTGGACAGCGTCAATCGTATTAAACCCGGTATTGCTGAAGCAACCCGGGCTGTATTACGTCGGGTACCGGACCATGTATTTGTGCGTTCTATTGACGACCCGGACGTTGCCTTGCTTGTAGGGCTTGCTCGTGAAAAGGGAATAGTTGTTACAGAAATGGGGGGAACCCTCGGCCAGTATCGGGCTGTAACCATTATCAAGAAGGTACTCTGATGAAAAATCGTCTTTCTCCCTGGAATCTGGGAGCCACGCTATACATGCCTGCAACACGGGAAGATATTGCTGATGTCGTCCTGCACGGGAAAATCCCGGGTTTGCGCTCTCTGGTGATTTGCCTGGAGGATGCTGTCAGTGAAGCAGACATCCCCATCGCCCTCAAAAATCTGGAGCACCTGCTGCACGAGCTCACTAACAGCATGCGTAGCCTGGGTAAAAATGACTGGCCTCTGGTGTTTATTCGCCCCCGGCATGCCGAAATGGGCAGATGGTTAAAAGCGCATTATGATCTTTCCGCTGTCGACGGGTTTGTGTTGCCGAAATTTACCCTCAGTTCGTTAGCTGAATGGTGGGATATCATGGGCGGTACTCACCTGTGCATGATGCCAACGCTGGAAACAGAAGACGTCTTTGACGTGGTTCAGATGCGCGAGCTGGCCACCCATCTGGTGGAACATCCCTGCCACGACCGCATTATTGCGCTTCGAATCGGCGGCAACGACCTTATGAACGTTGTGTCGCTTCGCCGTCCCCGGGACCTGACGCTGTATGATAGCCCGATGGGCTACGTCATCAAAATGCTCGTTTCGGTCTTTGGCCCGCGTGATTTTGCCCTTACCGCGCCCGTATGTGAGCATATTGACGATCATGCCGTAATGGCCAGAGAGCTGGCTCTTGATATGGCACATGGGCTTGTTGGGAAAACGGCCATTCACCCGGGTCAGATAGAGGTCATTCAAAACGCGCTGATGGTCACTCAGGGTGAGCATTCTGACGCTCTGCGGATCCTGAACTCTACCCAGGCCGTGTTTAAGTCGCAGGGAGCAATGTGTGAACCCGCCACACATCGCCGCTGGGCGGCTGGCATTCTGGACAGAGCTCGTTTTTATGGGTTACAGAACGAGCAAAGCGCTGATGGAATCAGATTACTTACCGTGACCCAGCATCATTAAGGAAATCATAATGGGGTTCAGGTTCAGAAAGTCGATCAACATTATTCCTGGCGTTCGCCTCAACCTGAGTAACGGTGCACCGAGCCTGAGTGTCGGGCCGAGAGGTGCTTCCGTTTCTTTTGGTAGCCGGGGGACCTATGCCAATCTGGGCTTGCCCGGTACCGGACTGAGTTACCGTACCCGGCTTGACCGGGCCGCGCGTTCCGGAGGTGGAAACCGGACGGCAACCGACCCGGGGCTCAGACAGGCGCTTGAGCAGGAAGCCGCTGAACTCATGTCAGCGGTAACCGCAATCCGTAATATTCACGAGCTGACGCCGGATCCAAAAACAGGCATCAGCTGGGCAGAGCTGGAAGCAGTATACCTGCATAACAGAACGTCGCCTTTTCAGGTTCCGGCACCGGTGCGTCCAGAAAAGCCAGACTACCTTGCATTGCCGGAAAAGCCTGCCGAGAGCGAAGGCATTAGTTTTCTGGGTAAATGGTTTGAATCGGAATCAGCTAAAGCTGAGCGCCACGCCGGGAATATTCGCCGGTGGCAGCAGGAGCTGATTGATGTGGAGCGTGAGAATACCCTTCGACAGCACCGGTACCAGCAACAACGGACGGCCTGGGCCGAACAGTATGCAAACTGGAAGTTTGAAGCTGAAGAACATGAAAAACGGCTCGCCACGGCTCAGGCAGATGCCCGGCAGCAGTTCCGGACAGACGCCGCGTTTTTCGAATCATACCTGGCGGGTGTACTGGCAGAAACTGAATGGCCGCGTGAAACGCTTGTTGCATTTGAAGTAAAGCCGGAGCTATCAACAGTCCTGCTGGACGTTGATTTAGCTGAGATTGAAGATTTCCCTGATAAGATTTACGGCGTTAATGCCCGGGGCACGGAGCTGACGGAAAAAGCCATGACGCAAAAAGCCGTACGCGAAAACTATGCCCGCCACGTCCATGGCTGCTTGTTCCGCCTGGTCGGTATCGTTTTACATACGCTACCGTTCGACAACGTGATTGTGTCAGGCTTTACGCAACGGGTCAGTAAGCGGACCGGCTATCTGGAGGATGAGTATATCCTGTCCTGCAAATGCACTCGCAGCCAGATGTCGTCAATAAATTTTGAAGGCATAGAACACATTGATCCGGTTGAAGCGTTAGGCGATCACCCGGTTATTCGAAAGATGAGCAGTACCTTCATTTTTCAGCCTATTGAACCACTAACCCTTTAAGCAGGCTAAATCTTACGATGCAATTAAATACCAGACAGGCCCGGATTTTTAAGCTTGCCAACTTACTGGGCACCGGCAAGCCCGTTTCCGCTGCCGACATTATAACCAGTCTGGAATGCTCAGAGCCGACATTAACCCGGGCACTCAAAGAGCTACGCGAGTCATATTCTGCGGAGATCAAATACAGCAAGGCAGGTCATTCCTATCATCTCGTTAATCCGGGCCAGCTGGATAAAAAAACCCTGCGCCGGATGAATGAAGCGCTCGCACAGAATGCTGAAATGAAAACCGGTGAGTCCGCAGGGAAGGTCGTACTCGATAAGGATAAAAAAACAGCCGTGTCATTATCGCTACGCATGCGGATTTTAAGGAAAATTGACCGTCTGGCTGCGCTGAGTGGCTCGACCCGAAGTGAAGCGGTAGAGAAGCTGGCTCTGCACTCCGTTGATGAAATGATAAAAGAATACAGCGCTAAAAAGTCCTGACGCTAAATCCCAGACCGGGGTGAAAACCCCGGTTTTGTCATATTTCACCTCTGTATTGGCGCGACCGAGTTTTGATCTATTCTCCTCCCGCAATGTCAGCAGCTCCTTACTGCCTACAAAACCTGGTGTCTTGACATCCTCTTGTGCTACACATCAATCTTAGGGCGATTTACACTCCATTCATGCCGATCTGTGATGTATGATGATTTTCATACATAAGACAGTTTATTTTTGCCCGAGTTTTTTCAGAAATCTTATATTCCAGTACGGTCTGAATTATTTTCTGTTGATAAGAGGCCATTCACATGTCGGTAATTCAATGGTGGTTAACTTATTTCTTTAATACCTCTTCTGAGTATTTAATCTCCACCCGACAGATGTCGTGCCGTTTTATCAAATCAACAAACTCTGGCCTCTTCCTGAAACTACTCTCCTCTTCCGATCTCTTAAGAAGGAATTACATTTGAGACGCTTACCCGTATATCTGCTACTCGACACGTCCGGCTCTATGCACGGAGAGCCTATCGAAGCGGTTAAGAATGGCGTTCAGACGCTGCTTACCACGCTGAAACAGGATCCGTATGCACTCGAAACGGCTTACGTGTCAGTGATCACCTTTGATTCTTCAG